>JBPEXB010000099.1:0-8977 GCA_052032125.1 Acidimicrobiia bacterium | reverse complement strand
AGTAGTCAGTCGCGAGTACTTGGTACTCAGTACCGCCTGCGTAGCCTCGGCCCTCTCGAGCAGGAGGTGGAAGGCATGTTCCCGGATCCGACGGAGATCGATCCTGATGGTCATCGGGTCGTGTTCGAGAACGACCACGTGCGGATCCTCGAGGTCCGTGGGGCCACCGGCACCCAGCTCGCCGAGCACACGCATGCACCCCGGGTCGTGGTCGCGATCGGTGCCTATCGGATGCGGTCCGTCACGCCTGATGGGACCGTCTCGATCGTCGACCGGCGGCCCGGCGATGCCGCCTGGGTGGACGAGGAACACCATGCGGCCACCGTGCTGATCGGCCCGACGCATGCCATCGAGATCGAGGTCAAGTCGGCAGCAGGGTGAGCCAGGGGTCCAGCGGGTGGTATGACCCACCTTGGCAGCCGTCGCCCCTACTCAGTACTCAGTACTCAGTACTCAGTACTCAACCTGGCGTGTCGGTGATCCGACAGAGAAAGGTCGCGCCAGGGCCGTTCGCCCGTCGACAGCACCACCAGCCATCCGTAGTATTCGGGGTCGACATGTCCGCCAGGAAGACCTTCGCTCGCCGAGCGTCGCTCATCGTCATGCTCGCACTCGCCCTCGGGATCAGTGGTGCCTTGCCGGCGCTCGCCCAGGACGAGGCGGCCCGGGAGGCGGTCGCCCCGGACTTCGCCGGCTTCGAGGCGGAGCTCGCGCAAGTGGCCACCCCGACCCATCAGGTCATGCCCGAGCATCTGGTCGGCGAGACCTCCCTGGCCGTTTTCGAGAACGCCTGGCGATCCTCCTACAGCTCGATCGAGGCGGCGATGATCGCCAACACGATCGACCGTCGGGCCGAGTTCCCACCCCTCCCCGCGGACTCGGGGGTCGGGGAGCGCGTCGTGTACTCGTTGAGCCGCCAGCGCGTGTGGATGGTGGCCGAGGACGGGTTCATCATCGACAGCTACCTCGTCTCCGGCCGCGATTGGATGCCCAACGTCGGCTCGTTCCGGGTGTGGGGCAAGGCCAGGAGGACGTCCGGCTACGACCCGTCGTACACGATGAACTGGATGGTCCGCTTCGCCGTCGGCAGCCACGGCGGCAACATCGGGTTCCACGACCTCCCGCTCTACCGAGGGCGGCCGGTGCAGACCCTCGACGACCTCGGGACCGCCAACCTGAGCGGCGGCTGCGTCCGCCAGGACCCCTATCACGCCCGCATGATGTTCGCCTGGACGGAGATCGGGACACCCGTGGAAGTCGTCCCATGATCAGCGCAGAGCGCTGTTCATGGGACGAGTACTGAGTACCGAGTACCAGGTACTGAGTACTGCCACCGGCCTGCGGCCGGGTGGGGGAGCTGGGGGCTTCACCCGAAGCGCTTGGCGGATCGGGCGCGGGCCTTCTCGGCTTCTTCCTCGCGGTTCTTGGGTGGAGCGGTCGTGACCAGCGAGTCGATGAGGGCCCTGGTGCTCTCGGTGATCTCAGCGACAGCCCGATCGAATGTCTCCGCGTTGGCCTGCGACGGCCTCGGGCTTCCGCTCACCTTGCGGACGAACTGGAGCGCCGCGTCGCGGATCTCCTCATCCGTGGCGGGCGGTGCGAAGTTGTTCAGCGGTCGGATGTTGCGGCACATGCGACGAGCGTACCCCTCTGTGGAGCTGAGAGAATTTCCAGAATCTCGGCAACTTTCTCGCGATCGCGCCGTCCAATCCGCAAGTAGTTCACAGAGCCACGGGCGAAGGCCACGGGCGGAAGGAAACAGTTTCACCATGCTGCTCGGTCTCGAAGTCGGACTGGGTGTGATCATGTTGGCGGGCCTGCTGATCTGGCTCGTGGCGTTGGTCGACGCACTGCGTCGCCCGGCGCCACAGTGGCAGTCAGCCGGGCACAGTCAGATCGTGTGGATCCTCGTGATCCTGGTGGCCAGCTTCATCGGGTCGCTTGCGTATCTGCTGATCGCTCGTCCCCAGCTTCAGGCCCACGCGGCCTGAGTGAGGAGGATCTGACATGTTCATGAGCGGATTCGTCGGCTTGGCGGTCATCATCGGACTGATCGGGCTCGGACTCTGGGTGATGGCGCTGGTCGACGCCCTGAAGCGTCCGGCCACCGAGTGGGAGACCGCCGGCCAGAACCAGATCGTGTGGGTGGCGGTGATCCTGTTCGCCAGCTTCCTCGGGGCGCTCATCTACTGGTTGGTCGCCCGGCCCCAGCTCGAGGCGCAGCTGGTCTGATGGGACTCCTCGTCGCACTGGCGCTCGTGGCGCTTGGTTGGTGGATCATGATGCTGGTCGACGCGCTCAAGCGGCCGACCGCAGAGTGGGAGTCGGCCGGCCTCAGCCAGATCGTCTGGGTCGTGGTGATCCTGTTCGCCTCGTTCCTCGGCGGGCTGCTGTACTGGTTCATCGCCCGACCACAGATGGAGGCTCAGACCGTCTGATCGGCTGAGCGAAGCTCACGGCGGCCCCTCTCCTCGCGGGAGGGGCCGCTGTCGCGTCCGGGCCGCTCGGTGCGGAAGAACCAGAAGAAGGCCAAGGTGGCCACGGCGCTCAGCACGTGCCAGATGGCGTGCGCCTGCACGAGCGAATCGGGGTCGCACGCCGGATGGGTGTCGGTGCCGGTGAGCCATATGGCGTAGGCCGTGATGAACGAGGCGATGCCGACCCAGAACCACGGCAGATACCGTCGCCGGCCCTCAGCCGGGTGGGTGGCGACGAGACCAGGCACCCAGAACAGAACGACCCACCAGTACTCGCCCGGGCTGTCGAGCATCACCGACGGCGTGACGCCGAAGACTGCCGCCACCCCGAAGCCCACCAGGCCCGACCACACCCGGGCCGCCGGCGACCAGAACCGGAACAGCACCTCCGAGACCACCCACACGCCGATCGAGAGGCCGAACAGATCGAGACCGATGCCGAGGTCCGGGGCGATGAACCAATAGCCGGCGGCGTAGGCGGCCAGGAGCCCGGCGTACAGCCGGAACATGGTCTGGCGCGACCACCGGCCGAGCTGGGAGAGGTTGTAGAGCCAGGGGATGAGGATGTAGGCGACCATCGACACGTTGTCGATCCAGGCGCCGAAGCGGGTGTGGGTGCCGTGCATCACCATGGAGCCGGGGCCCAGGAAGACCGCCGCCGAGGCGTACAGCACGGCAACCGGGGTGTTGCCGAAGAACCGGTTGGGCACGCCGGTTCTTCCTCGCACCGTGTCGCGGGCGAGGGTGGCGAACATGACCAGCCCGGCCACCACGAAGCCCAGATTCCCGAGCGTGTTGACGGGCTCGCGCAGGAACCCGCCGCTGACCCGTTCGCACCATCTCGAGATCTCCCCGATGGCCTGCTCGTTGGCGGCCGGCGGTCCCCAACCGATCAGTCCCCAGGCGACGAAGCCGGCCGCGAAGACGGCCAGCGAGGTGACGGCGATCCGCAGCGGTCTGGTGTGCACGAGGTCACGCTACCGAGGCGCGCCGAGGGGGACCCCCGGAGGGTCCCCCTCGTTTTCTTGCCTACGGAGTGTCAGCCGGTCCTGACGACGGTGATCTCCACGACCGGGGCGTGGACGTTCCAGCCGTGGGCGGCCACGGTCAGATCGTCGATGCCCTGGATGCCACGGTGGCGATGGATGCGAGCATTCTCCGCCAGCGCCGGGTTGCTCATCCCGGTGCCCTCATCGTCTGACGAGACGCCGTTGAGCAGCTGGCACGGCGGCACCATGTCGGCGAAGTCCTCGGTGTTCACCTCGGTTCCCGCGTCGAACGCCACCGCGGTGAACGTCCGTGCGTGGCCGACCGCACCGGGGAGCGGCCGTCGCTCCATGCCGGTGAAGCCGTCATTGGTGCAGATCAGCATCGAGGCCATGAACAGGTAGCGGGCACGCTTGTCGCCCTCGATCTCGATCGTCACCGACTGGCCGGGAGCCAGCGGACCGGCGTCTGTGGCCGCCACGACCACCGAGTGGACGTGCGGAGATGCCTCGAGCGTGGCGAGGAGCGGCGCCAGGTTGCCGTTCTCGGCCACCTCTTGGATCTCGATGCCGGCGTAGCCGGGCCGGACGATGCCGAGTGAGCCGCCATGGGTGGCGACGACGGGCGGTGTGAACCACTGGGTGGCGTTGACGTTGGTGATCGTCACCTCCCAGGTGGCGCTCGATGAGCTGCTGGCACCGGCCGGCACTGCGACCCCGGCGACGAGTGCTGCGGCGGCGAGCACCGCGAACAGGCGTCTGCGCATGTGTGTCTCCCTTCCGAGCCGCCCGACGGTCGGACGGTCAGGTCACACGCTGCGCAGCCCAGATGACGTGGTCCGAACAGGCCGAGAAACAAACACGAAATCGGGTCGTCAGCTCGTCTCGGTGTACGGGATCCGCTCGACGCCTCCGTCGCGAGCCACGAGCAGCAGGCGAGGATGCCCGCCCACTTCGATGGCGGCCACCACGTCCTCGACGGAGGCAACCGCCTCGGCGTCGGGCCGGCTCCACACGCGAACCCTGACCCCGGTGGCGTCGGCCACCTCGCGAGCCAGGTCGACCCCGTCGGCGGTCACCACGACCACCGAGCGAACCTGCACCGCCAGCTCGTGTTCGGGCGGAGCGTCGGCCATGTCCTCCTTGCGGATCGCCCAGTGGTAGGCAGCGATGGCGCCGACGGTGATGACCAGGGCGAGCGAGATCCGGATGTCGTAGATCGTGTCGCTGCCGAAGGTGCCTGCGAACACGTCCTCGAGTGCCTGCACCGCCAGAGTCAGCAGGGAGACCAGGGCCACCACGCCGCCGGCTCCGAAGAGCGCGAAGAGATATACACGGCGGCTCGGCGAGACCAGCTCGCCGGCGGGATCCTCTCTGCGGACTCGTTGTACACGGCTCCACGTCTGCCACCACACGGGAACGCCGACCACGAGCAGGGCGATGGCGCCCATGAGGGTGGACAGGCCGTCGCTGTCCGAGCCGGTGACCACGTCACCGGGGAACACCGACTGGACGATGGCGACCAGGATCGTCGCGACGCCGGCGCCTGCGGACAGGAGCCCAACGGCGGCGACGATGTAGTCGTACGTGCGCTCGATCTCCGAGCGGCCTTCGGCAGCCACGGAGCGGAAGATGGCCCGGTGGTAGGCCCACACGACGAAGCCGATGGCGATGGCGGTGAGCGATCCCGGAAGGTCCTCGAAGTGTGCTGCGGCGGAGCCCTCACCGGTGGCGAACCAGTCGAGGATCGTGAACAGCACCACCGTGACGCCGCCGAGCAGCGTCACCAAGCCCGCCAGCACACCCGCCAGCAGGACGTACACGTGCCAGACCGAGTCCCGGGTGGCCGTCGAGTACGTGCGCAGCCAGTACCACCACCAGATCGAGCCGCCGATCGCCAGGCCCACCAGGGCGCTGCGGAGATCACCGGTGCCCTCGGAGATGACGGCTGCGTCGAAGGCGGCTGTGTAGAGCTCGGTGAGCACCCAGTTGACGGCACCGCCCAGCGCCACGCCCACCGACACCAGACCGACGAGCGAGCCACCGAAGAGGTGGAACCGCATCCGGTCCTGGTGCGGGTCGCTGGTGGCCAGCCGGTAATGCACGAACCAGACGACTGACCAGACGATGACCCGGGCGAGGGCGCTGGGGTTGAAGTCGGACGAACGCACGATCGCCTCGCCGACCTCGAAAGCGCTGATGGCGGCGGTGATGAGCCCGGTCAGGGCCGTCACGGTGACGTAGAACGGCCAGGCGAACGAGCGCCGCTCGGTGTCGAGATCCCGTCGGATCCAGCGAGTCAGGCCATAGAGGGCAGGACCGCCGATGAGCAGGAACGCGAAGGACCGAGCGTTCTGCTCTGGGCTGCGGCGGATGATGTTCTCACCAGGGATGATCTCGGCGAGGAGCCCCGCCGCCCCGATCGCCACCACGATCACCAGCGTCAGCAGCAGGGAGTATTGGAAGAATCGGCGCACGGCGGTGCCGCCGGCGTCGTCGTCTCGATCGCGGCCTCCAACGGCTCGCACGACGAGCACGACGATGGCTCCCAGGACCAGGAGGGGTAGCAGTCCGATCAACATGGTTCGTCCTCTCTCAGCACCCGATCCACGGCCACGACACCTGGTCGATCAACCAGGCGCCGTCGACACGGGTCAGGCGGTAGGTCTCGTCGTGCGTGTACTCGTAGGAGTCGAGCAACCCGGAGGAACCCTCCGAGACGCGCACCCGAACGGTCGCTCGATCGCCGTCGATCTCGGCATCGGTGAGCGCCACGCGAGCCGAGATGTCGCGTCCGAACCGGAAGAACTCCTCTTCCTGGCAGCGGTCCTGCTGTTCGGGCGTGAGATAGCCGGCGGCGACGTCGGAGTCGCCGTCCAGCACGGCGTCGAGGTACCGCTGAACGACTCCCTCGGGAGTATCGGCGGGATACGTCGTGACCGACCCTCCCCCGAGCGCCAGCGTGGCGACGATCAGCGCGACCACCACGATGCCCGTCCACGCCAGGATCTGGTTGCTTCGTGACAAGCGTTTCATACGCACCATCTTCCCAAGCCCATCATCCCCTGCGTATCAGGGATCGCCCTGATTGGGAAGGGGCGTTCGCATCCATTTCGGCGGGTCGTGGCCGTGGCTCGAGCGGCGCAGTGGGCGCGCAGGGTGCGGAGGTAGGGTCTCGCCATGACCGAGACCTACGACCGCATCCTGGGCCTTCGTGCCCTTCGCCAGTTCCAAGACCGTCCGATCGAGGAGAACGATCTCGCCCGCATCCTCGAAGCGGCCCGGTGGACGGGCAGCTCCAAGAACCGCCAGAACTGGTCCTTCGTGCTCGTGCGTGATCCACAGATGATCGAGCGGCTCGCCGAGTGTGGGGACTTCACGACCCCGATCCGCAACGCTCCGGCGACCCTGGCGCTGGTCCAGGAGCCCGAGGGCTACGAGTTCGACACCGGCCGGCTGGCCCAGAACGTGATGCTGGCCGCCGATGCGATCGGGGTGGCCAGTTGCCCGATCACTCTCCATCGTGACGACCAGGCGGCGCAGGTGCTCGGCCTCCCCGGCGGCGCTCGCTGCCGGTACGCAGTGGCGCTCGGCTATCCGGCCGAGGCCGCCAGCCCGGGCAAGATGGGCGGCCGCAAGCCGATGGCGGAGCTGCTCCATCACGATCGGTACTGACATGAGCGACGTCGTCGCGCTCGCCGACGAGTACTGGGACCGCCGCCTCGCCAACCGGCATTTCATCAACCTGATGATGGGTGAGCTGCGACATCTCGAGCAGTGGAACGATCTGTCTGCGGACGGGTTGGCGTCGTGGCGCTCGGAGCTCGACGAGATCCTGAACCGGACCGAGCACACCGGCGCCGACTCGCAGCACGACCAGGTCCTGCTGGAAACGGTCCGGGCGTCCGCGTTCAGCGACCGGCACACGACCGCGTTCTGGCCGGAGATCACGGCCTCGAGCCGTCAGTCGGGCCTCATCAGCACGCTCTTCCCGTCACTCACCCTCCAGCCCCTCGCCACCGAGTCGGATGGGCGGAGGTACATCGAGAAGCTGCACCGCTTCCCCGCCATGATCGAGCAACTCGCCGACCGCATGGAAGAGGGAGCCAAAGCGGGCGTCGTGCCATTGGCCCTGCACGCGCGACAGACCATGGCCAAGCTCGACGACCTGCTGGCGGTCCCCGTCGCCGACGACCCGATCCTCGCCCAACCGGGCCCCGCCGATCTCGACGACCGGAGCCGGGAAGCCTGGAGGGACGGTGTAGCCGATGCGCTCGACCGCTCGTTCCGGCCGGGATTGGCGCGATTCCGCCGGACGCTCGAGGACGTGTCGTTGCCGGCCGGCCGCTCCGAGGACCGGCCGGGGCTCGTGCACGTCCCCGGTGGGCCGGAGGTCTACGGAAAGCTGGTGGCGGCGCACACGACGCTCGAGCTCGACGCTGACACGATCCACCGCATCGGCCTGGAGCAGATCGAGCGGATCGAGAGTGAGTACGTGCGCCTCGGGGGACCGCTGCTCGGTACCGACGATCTGGGCGAGATCTACCGCCGGCTGCGGGAGGATCCGGAGCTCCATTTCACCGAGCCGGACGAGGTCGTCGCCGAGTCGCTGCGGTGCCTGGACAAGGCGGCAGCCGTCATGGGCGACTGGTTCGATCCCGTGCCGAAGGCGCCGTGCATCGCCACGGCCACTGACATCGGGGCGATGGCGTTCTACCGGCCACCGAGCGAGGACGGCATCCGGCCCGGCCAGTTCTTCTTCAACATCGCCGATCCGTCCGCCTGGGCGCGGTTCCAGGTGCCGGCGATCGCTTATCACGAGGGCATCCCTGGCCACCATCTGCAGTTCGCGCTCGGCATCGAGAACCGGCAGGTCCACGACCTCCACCGGCGGATCTACCTCTCCGCCTTCGGAGAAGGATGGGGCCTGTACACGGAGCAGCTGTCCGATGAGATGGGCCTGTACGAGAACGACTGGGAGCGCATCGGCATGCTCATGGCCGACTCCCTGCGAGCCGGCCGGCTGGTCGTCGACACCGGCATGCATGCGCTCGGGTGGACCCGCCAGCAGGCGATCGACTACCTCGCCGATCACTCACCGATGGCCATGCACGAGATCGCCGAGGAGATCGATCGGTACATCGCCAGCCCCGGCCAGGCGCTGTCCTACATGATCGGCCGGCTGGAGATCCAGGACATTCGGGCGGCGGCCGAGCAGCGACTCGGTGCGGCCTTCGACATCAAGCGATTCCACGGCGTCGTCCTCGGCAACGGCACCGTCCCCCTGCCGACGCTGCGAAGGATGGTGGAGGAGACGCTCGCGTAGGCGCCCGGTCCCGGGTCCCGGACTGTGTTGTTTGTGTGGGGGGACGACCCCCCACACCCCCCGAGGTGCGTTGGTCCAACGCCGGGTGAGAGCCTTCGTCGTGCGGACGGGCGGGAGGGCGCTGCCGCCGCGCTGCCAAGCGGCGCCTAGTGACCCGGGTCCCGGACTCCGGATCCCGGGCTCCGGAC
>JBPEXB010000098.1:0-2566 GCA_052032125.1 Acidimicrobiia bacterium | reverse complement strand
GACGACATGGCCGAGGTGGCGGCGCGATTGGAGGATGTGCTGCTGCGCGGCCGAGCCCTCGACGATGCGGCCGCCTCCGGGCCGTTCCCCCTCCCCGCCATGAGGGAGGCGCTCGTGCGCGGGATCGAACTCGCCACGACCGACGCCCCATGAGCCAGGGCCTCGGCGTGGATGACCAGCGAATCGCGGTCGAGTCGGCCGGCGGGCCCAGCGGACCGAGCCGCGGCGTGCTGCTCGCCGGCGCCGTCGTCCTCGCCGGCGTGGTCGTGTTCCTCGCCACTTCCGACTTCACCGGAGCCGACGAAGCCGCCCAGAGCACATCCACGTCGCTCGTGACGACGAGTGTCGCCTCCACGACCACCACGGTGCTGGAGGCGGCCGTCGTCGACGAAGCCCTGCGCAGCGCCTCCTACTCGCCCGCCGACCTGGCGGCCGCCGGTGTCGAGTGGCGTCCCGTCTCGAGCCCGGACGGTATGGACCACATCGCCGAGGTCGGTCGTTTCCGGGACCAGGTGGTGGCGGTCGGGGGGCCGATGGGCAGGGACGGGACCATCGCCCCACTTCAGCTCGTCGCCTGGTCCGAGTTCGACGTGTGGTTCCAGGTCGGAACGATCACGACCAGGGCGGTGACCGTCGAGCTCACGGTGATCGACCCCGATCACGTGCTCGTCGTCGCCCGGACTCGACCGTCGCTCGAGCAGCCGCGAGGCCAGCTGTTCCTCTACACGTCGACCGACGGGATCGTGTTCGAGGAGTCAGCACTGCTGGCGGCGGACATCGACGTGCTGAGCGCCGGTCACGCCAGGGGAACCACCTGGATCTTCGGCGTCCGTGACGGGCAGCAGCGCGAAGAGGTGATTCGGGCGCTTCCTCAGACGATCGCCGAGCTGATCGTGGGGGGAAGCGCCACGATGTACTACCAGGACGAGTCGGCGATCGTGGTGGCGCCGATGAACGTCGAGATCGGCCGCTATCCGCTCGGTGACCTCCTACCCGGCCGAAATCCGGCCCTGCCCTTCTCCCCCGAGCCGGTGACCTGGGCGCTGGGTGAGGCAGGAGGCGTGCGAGCGGCGGGGGTGCCTTTCGACGGCGCTTTCGCCGCCCACGTGCGTCGTACCGAGCTGGGCGATCTCGTCGCCCAGGTGTACGTGCCCGAACCGGAGGCATACCACGAGTGGCTGAGCGTGGACGGCGAGACCTGGCGGGAGTTCATGGTGTGGGAGCGTGTGCGAGGCGAGGCGCTCGGTGGTGTCGGCAGCCGCAGCCTCTACGCCGGCTCCAGCTTCTCGCCGAGCGTGGTCGTGATCGAGAACGGCGTGCCGTCGCTGCTCACGTTCACGGTGCCGGGGCACGAGATCAACACCGCGAAGTCGTCGACGGCCAGCTCCGCCCACGGGGCGCTGCTGTCGACGGGGCGGTTCGGCGGGCTCGACCTGACGGCCGACGTCGTCGTGGAGCGGGAGGGATTCTCCCTGACGGTGACATCGACCGGCGTCGCCTCGGTGTCCACTGCGCAGGGCGAGGAGGTGATCACCGCTGCGCTGTCCCACCTGATCGAGCTCGGCTTCATCGACACGGCCGAGCGACGCGTCCATCTCGGCGACGTTGACGGAACGGTGCTGATGCACGTCACCTTCGACGAGCTGGCCGAGCTGGAGGCGACCCGGGCGCGGCGCGCCTCCACGGTGGGGTTGCTGTTGTCCCAGGACCTGGAGACCTGGAGCTTCAGCGAGCTGCCGATCGGTGGTGAGGTGGTGGCGGCCGATGTGGGGCCCGATCTGGCGATGGTCGTGGTCGACGACGGCATCGCCCCATGGGTGTGGGTCGCCGAGCCGTGATCCTCAGTCGAAGTCCTGGTGGACGCGCGAGGCCGTCGGTCCGCGCTGCCCCTGGTACTTCGAGCCCGCCTCGCCCGATCCATATGGGTGATCGGCTTCGGTGGTCATCTGATAGAAGCTGATCTGGCCGATCTTCATCTCCGGGTAGATCGTGATCGGCAGGTTGGCGACGTTGGCCAGCTCGAGCGTGAGGTACCCGTCGAACCCGGGGTCCACGAATCCCGCGGTCGAGTGGATGAGCAGGCCGAGGCGGCCGAGGCTCGACTTCCCTTCCAGCCGGGCGACGATGTCGTGGCCGAGCCGCACCCGCTCGAAGGTCGCCCCCAGCACGAACTCGCCCGGATGGAGCACGAAATGGCCGTCCGGCTTGACCTCGACCTCGGTGGTGAGCTCCGGCTGGTGGGTGCGCGGGTCGATGTGGGGGTACTTGTGATTCTCGAAGACCCGGAAGATGCGGTCGACCCGCAGGTCGACCGAGGACGGCTGCACGTACGACTCTTCGAAGGGGTCGATCTCGATGCGGCCGCCGGCGATGGCCTCTTTGATGGTTCGGTCCGAGAAGATCACGGCCGGGGATGGTAGTGCGGGTGGTACGCGGGCCCGCAGAGTGGAGCGGGTGAGGGGAATCGAACCCCCGTATTCAGCTTGGGAAGCTGATGTTCTGCCATTGAACTACACCCGCAGCTCGGCGCCATCGTAGTCGGCAGGTCAGGTCGCCAGGCTGGCGA
>JBPEXB010000097.1:0-7703 GCA_052032125.1 Acidimicrobiia bacterium | reverse complement strand
AGGAGAGCAGCGCCGAGATCCGTTCGTGGAGGCCGTCCTCGAGTGCTCGACACAACCGACGGACCGCTTCTTGCAGGGGATCCGGGAGCGGGCGACCAGCGAACGCCCACATGACCGTGCGCAGCTTGGGCTCGGCATGGAACGTGACCCCGTGGTCGATGCACCACATCCGGTCGGAGCCCTTCTCGGCGATGACGTGGCCGGCCTTGCGGTCGGCGTTGTTGATGAGCAGATCGAGGACGGCGACCGGCCAGAGGGCGTCGGCACCTTGGTTGATCATGTCGACCGGGTCGAACTCGAAGTCCTCCTCCACGAAGGCCTGCAACGAGCCTTCCCCGAAAGGACCGTCGCCGAGCACCGTCTCCGGCACCAGGTCGAGCCGGGCGGCGGCCGAGACCTCGTAGGTGAGCACTTCGCGGGCGGCGAGTGTTCCGAGGTCGAAATCCCACAGCGGGCGCTCGCCGCGAGCGGGCTTGTAGACGACGAGGCCGTCGTCGGTGGTGCGGGCCAGCAGCGTGGCGTTCGAAGAGTTGGGAAGCCGGCCGAGCACCTCGGCGATCTCCCACGAGGCCACGGTCAGAGGGTCCGGTGGCCGTTGGTCGAGGGGCAGTCGTGGCCGGCCGGGTCCTCCGGGAGATGGCACTTGGGGCAGATCGGCCGACCGGCGCGAACGGCGTCGAGGGCCAGCAACGACATGGCCCGCAGCTGCTCGCGGGTGACGCTGAAGCTGGCGTTGGTCTCGCCGTCGGTGTCCTGGAGGACGAGCGTCATCAGCTCGTCGTCGCCGATCCGCATCGCCATCGACCCGATCCTGAAGACCACGTCGTCGGGCGAAGACGGCCAGGGGATGTCCGACATCCTGCCGACGATCGTCTCCACGGTGGCCTCGTCGACCTCCGGCTCGAGACGGCCCAGCACCTCGAGGCTCTGCTCGGCCAGGGCCGCCACCTGTCCCTTCTCGCACAGGAACCAGCTCGGGCTCTGGGCGGCCTCCACGTAGAGGTAGAAGGTGCGGTTGCCGGGCTCGCCGATGGCGCCCGCCTGGAACCGGTCGGCGCGCCCCAGATCGTGACTGTCGGTCATGGCGCTGCTCCTGTGCTGTTGATCGAGACGATGAACGGGGCGTGGTTGGGGGCGAGCCGGAGGTCGGACACCGAGGTGGTCGAGATCATCATGCGCTGGAAGGCGTCGAGCGGCTGACCCAGGTAGTACGACACGACCAGCTTGATCACGTCGGAGTGGCTGACGACGGCCGCCGTGCCCTTGCCGACGGACGAGGCGATCCGCTCGACGGCGTCCACCGCCCGCTGCTGGGCCTCCCCGAAGCTCTCGCCGTCGGGAAAGCGCATCCGGGACGGGTGGCGCTGCACGGTCTCCCACAGGGCGGTGCGGCGCAGCGACTTGAGGGTGCGGCCGGTCCAGCGACCGAAGTCCATCTCGATCATGCCCTCCTCGACGACCGGCGTCAGTCCATGGGGCTCACCGATGATCGCCGCTGTCTCCATGGTGCGCTCGATCGGGGAGCTGTAGAGCGCCTTGATCTTCACCTGCTGCAGGGCGTCGGAGGTCCTGCGGGCGGCGGCCTCGCCGTCGGGCCCCAGCGACACGCCTGGCAGTCGGCCAGTGAGTCGCGTGCCGGTCTCCGGCGTCGGTGCGTGGCGGATCAGGAGGATGCGGGCCATGGGGGCCGAGGGTAGTTGTGACCCGGCGGCACCCGGGCACGTGCGACCCTGCGGCTCAGTCCAACAGCGACAGCTGGTCGTCCTCGGTGCCGGGCTTGGGCGGGAGCGGGACGATGTTCTCCGGCAGGTTGTTGCGAACGCTGTTGACGAGGGTCGAGACGGCATGCTCCTTGACGGCCGACGCGTCGATGGGTCGCAGAAGAGCCTGGAGGCCCTCGAGGTCCTCGTGGGACCGGTCGAGCCATTCGTCCCACGTGTCCTGCGGGAGGATGACCGGCATCCGGGTGTGGATGTCCGACAGTGCCTCATTGGCCTTGGTCGTGATGATCGAGCAGCTCCTGATCCACTGCTCGGTCATCGGGTCCTTCCACGATGCCCAGACCCCGGCGAACGCCATCGGCCGGTCGTCGGCCATGGTCACGTAGTGGGGAAGCCTGCCCCGGTCCTTCGGTTCCCACTCGTAGAAGCCGGTCGCCGGGAGGATGCAGCGCTTGCGACGGAACGAGTCGCGAAAGGCGGGCGTGGTGGCGATGCTCTCGGACCGGGCGTTGATGTTGAGCGGTCCCTTCGTGTCCTTGGCCCAGTGAGGGATCAGGCCCCAGCGAAAGCGACCCAGCCGGCGTTCGCCCTCGTGCTCGGCGACTGCGTACACGGGATCGGTGGGGGCGACGTTGTAGCTGATGTCGAGCGGCTCGGTGACCGTCCGCTCGACCTGGAAGTAGTCGGCCAGCGTCGCCGGGTCCTCGTTGATCACGTACCGCCCGCACATGCGCGGCAGGGTACCGGCTCAGTGATCGATGGTGGCCAGGTCCGGCTCGTGCCGCGTGACCTCCGGCGCCGGCTCCGACAGCAGTCGCCGGCCGACGATGACCAACCCCGCGGCGCCGATCGTCCCGACCAGCACCGCCACCACGACCCGCGTGTTGTCGGCCACGAACTGCGTGGCATCGGCAGACAGCTCGTCGATCCACCGGACGATCCCGTTGCTGCCTGCCTCGGCGGCGCCCACCGAGAGGATGGTCGCCCAGTACCACACGATGAAGGCGCCGGCGGCGAGGAGGATCACGCCGGACATGGTGTTGATGTAGCGGGCGGACGAGCGCATCCAGCGGACGATCGAGGTCCTCCCCAGCGACATGGCGAGGGTCAGGAACACGAGCACGGTCGACATGCCGAGCCCGTAGACGACGAAGGTGGCGACGCCGCCGACGAGCGTCTGCTGGGAGAGCGTCACCGGCACCAGGCTGAGGAACACGGGCAACGTGCACGACAGCGAGGCGATGGCGTAGGACACGCCGAAGAGGAACAGCGAGCGCAGGTTCCGCTCCTTCGCCGCGCCTCGGATGCCCGGAAGGCGCACGTTGAGGTAGAAGCCGCGGATCATGGCGATGCCGAGCACGCCGAGGACCACACCGATCACCAGCGCCAGCCACGGCAGCACGTCGGTCAGAGATTGCAGGCCCAGCGTCAGCAGCAGACCCGAGAGGCCGAACACGGCCAAGAACCCGGATGAGACCACTGATCCGACGACCAGTCCCCGGGTCAGCGATGCCGACCGGGAGAGCGGGACGTCGCTGTCGGACCCCATGAAGTAGCTGAGGTACGCCGGCAGCATGGCGAAGCCGCACGGGTTGACGGTGGCGACGAGGCCGGCGGTGAAGGCCAGCCCGAGGGCCGCACCCTCCAACACGAGTCAGCCCCGGTCTGCCGCTGCGGCCATCTTGAGCGCCTCGCAGTCGAGCACCCGCACGTAGCGGTAGCCGGTCTCGATGGCGCCGACGCTGCGCAGCTCGCTGAGCGCCTCGTTGACCGACTGTCGGCTGGCGCCCAGCAGGGTGGCCATCGCCGACTGGGACAGATGGACCTCGCGGTGCTCGTCGGCCTCGGCGTGGAGGAGGTCGGCCACCTGAGCCTTGACCGTCTTGTGCATGAGGTGGATCACCCGACGCTGGGTCTCCTCGAGCTGGCGCAGGCCGGAGACGAGCCAGCGAAGGCAGATGGCCGGATGCTGGGCGAGGCGTGGCATGAGCCGGTCCCGATCGAAGCGAAACGCGGTGACGTGGCCGATCGCCCGGGCCGAGGAGATGTACGGCGTATCGGCGAACATGGCGATGTCGCCGATGACCGAGCCGGGCCCCACTCTGGCGACGACCCGGCGAGCCGCCCCCTGCCCCCGATACAGGTCGACGTTGCCCTCCTCGATGAGGAAGGCGGCATCCGCGAGCTCGCCTTCTCGGAACAGATGCGTGCCGGGATACCTCGACACGACGTCGCCGGTCTCCATCAACAACTCGAGATCGGCCGGGCTCAGCGGCAGGTAGTCGGGTCGGCCGAAGGACTTGGCGAGCCACGCCAGGTGTTGCTGCTCGGCGGTCAGGAGGTTCGAGGGTGAGCTGGGCATGGCGACTCCTCTCAAGCTCCGAAGAACAGTTGATCGATCCGGGTGGCGAGATCCTCGGCGAAGATCACGCCGTTGTGCTGGCCGACGATCGAGCCGTCGGCCGCGATGAACACCGTCGTGGGCATGGCCAGGCCGCCGAACGCCTGGAAGATCGATCCGTCGACGTCGAGGGCCACGTCGTAGGTGATGCCGGTGGACTCGATCAGCGCCCGGGCTCCGTCGGTCGAGATGGAGCGGTCGAGTCCGATGAACCGGACCTCCTGGCCCACCGCCTGGTGGACCGACTCGAAGTCCGGCATCTCGGCGATGCAGGCGGGGCACCAGTCGGCGAAGAAGTTGAGGACGACCGGGGTCCCGTGGAGGTCGGCGAGGGTGCTCTGGCCACCGTCGAGGTAGACGAGGTCGACGGCGGGGGCGGGGTCACCGGCGGGCGCCGCCGCGGTGTCCGGTCCGCCGGCGAAGAGAATGGCGAGCACGGCCGCCACCAGCACGATGGCGCCCCCGCCCAGCACGGCGAAGGCCCGAGCGCGCGACGGACCCGGTCGATCCGGCTGCTCGACGGTCACGTCATCTCCGCTCAACGATGCCCCTTGTCGGCTCGTGTAGGAGCAACCAGGGAAACCGCTCCGCGCTGACCAGATTGTCGTATGTCCGACAATGCTAGATCGCTGACCTGAGCGCTCCCTCGCTCCTTGTGCGTGTGAACCCACAGTCGCACCGGCGCATTCCGACCTTTTCGACCCGCCCGCCACTCGGTACCCTTCCATGTGGCGAGTCCACCGGACGGTCGCGGCCACCCAGGTGGTCGAGGAAAGTCCGGACTCCACAGGACAGGGAGCTGGGTAACACCCAGGCGGGGCGACCCGACGGAAAGTGCCACAGAAACCAGACCGCCGATGGCCTCAGGGCACAGGCAAGGGTGAAACGGTGGTGTAAGAGACCACCAGCATCTCGGGAGACCGGGGTGGCTGGTAAACCCCTCCCGGAGCAAGGTCGAGCAGAGGCGTCGGTGGTCCGCCGGTCAAGCCTCGGGTAGACCGCACCGAGGCCCATCGGCAACGAGGGCCCCAGATGGATGACCGTCTCCCCTCGGGGAACAGAATCCGGCTTACAGGTGGGCTCGCCGCGCCGGCCGCTTCGCGGCCTACCGCGGGTCACTCCTCCCGCGGTCTTCCGGCGAGGACGCCGCCGGCGTAACCGACCACCGCAGCGACGATGGCGAAGAAGATCAGGGTGAAGATGGGGGCGGTGCTGCCGGCGGCCAAGCCGAGAACGGAGATGAGGGCGTAGAGCGCCATGGCGGCGAGGCTGCCGTGGAAGGCGGGCTGGTCGGCGGAGGTCAGGCGGCCGCCGACATAGCCGGCCACCAGCTGCGCGAAGAACAGGGCGAAGGCGAGGACCACGAACCGCACGGTGTCGCCGTCGCCGAGCGTCGCGCCGAGGATGAGAAAGCCGATGAGGCTGGCGACGACCATCACGAAGAGGCCGCTGACCGCCCCCATCAGGATGGCGCCCCACCTCGCCTTGCCCAGCATGTGTCCTCCCTCTCGACTGGTGGACTCTCGACCGGAGCAATCTAGGAGGCCGCCGAGGATGCACCAGTGAAACGTCGCGCCGGACGCCGCGGTCTAAGGTCTGCAGAGGTCGACAGGGAGGGAGACCCTTGGCTGGTTCCATGAACAAGTATCTCGCCGAGCTGCTGGGGACGTTCATCCTGGTGGGGATCGGCTCGCTCGCGATCCTCAGCTCCGACGGGAGCGTCGTCGTGATCTCCTTCGGGTTCGGGCTGGCGCTGCTGGTGGGCATCTACAGCTTCGGTGACCTCTGCGGTGCGCACTTCAACCCGGCCGTCACCCTCGCCATGCTGCTCAAGAAGGACACCAACACGTCGGATCTCATCGGCTACTGGATCGCCCAGATCGCCGGCGCCGTGCTCGCCTCGTCGCTGGTGGCGTACGCATCGAACACCGACGCCGTCGCCGGCACGAGAACGCGTTCGTCAGTCGGCCTCGATGGGGTCGAGGTGTTCGTGCTCGAGGCCATCCTGACGGCGATCTTCGTGATCGTGATCTTGCGCTCCGTGGCCGACAAGCCCAATGCGGCGCCGATCGCCATCTCGCTGGGTCTGGTCGCCATCCACCTGGCCGCCGTGCCCATCACCGGGGCCTCGGTCAACCCGGCCCGATCGCTGGGACCGGCGATCATCGCCGGCGACATGACCGACATCTGGCCGTATCTGCTGGGCCCGCTGGTCGGGGCGGCGATCGGCTACTACCTGGACACGTTCATCAACGCCGAAGCCGACCGCGAGCACGCCGGGGCGGACTGAGCTCGTCAGTACTGACGACGGATCACTGATCGGCGAGCCGCAGGCTCGCCGATCTCAGAACAGCGGTTCCTCGACGTATTCCTCGAGGCCGGCCACCCATCCGGTGGGCAGGCCCCAATGCCGGGCGCCCTCGACGACGAGCTCCATGTAGCTGCGCGACGGGGTGTGCTCGCTGTCGGTGTCGCCGCCGGCGACGTGGGTGACGACCTTGTGGCTCCTGCCCTCACGGTCGACGGCCTTGAATCCGTTGCTCCGGACCCGGCCTTCCTCGGCTTCCACCGCATCGAGCGCCCCGAGCGCCTTGGTGGGGATCTCGAAGACCGCGCCCCAGACGGTGTTGCCCGACTCGGCCCGCACGCTGGGCAGCCCGCCGTCCCAGGCACCGTCCTTGATCGGGAAGACCAGCTTCGTCTCCGGTAGGTGAGCGATGAACTTGAACTCGGCGCCCGGGATGGCGTCGGCCATCCGGGTCGGGGAGATGTGCGCCGTGTAGGCGAAGAGCAGCGTCGTGCTCACCGTCGGTGGTCTCCTGTGTACGGGGTGGCCAAGTGTAACGCGAGCCGACGGCCCAGACGGTCGACGCGGCGAGGCGGCCGCCGACACTGATACCCTCCCGGGCCATGTCAGCTCTCCCGTGGCCCGATCTCCTCGGCCGCCTGAGCCGTGGCCAGGACCTGAGCCAGGCCGAAGCCCGGGCCGCCATGGCGGCCGTCATGGGTGGGGAGGCGTCGGCCGCCCAGATCGCCGCCCTCATCGTCTCGCTGCGCATGAAGGGCGAGACCGTGGACGAGATGACCGGGCTCGTTGAGGCGATGCGTCAAGCGGCAGTCGCCGTGGATCTGGGGCGCGACGACGCCCTCGACATCGTCGGGACCGGCGGTGACCGCTCGGGCACGTTCAACATCTCGACGACCGCCAGCTTCATCGCAGCGGGGGCAGGAGTCCCGATCGCCAAACACGGCAACCGCTCGATGTCGTCGCAGTGCGGGTCAGCCGACGTGCTCGAGGAGCTCGGCGTGGTCGTCGACTTGCCCGTGGCCGCCACCGAGGAGCTCTTCCGTGACACGGGCTATGCCTTCTTCCTGGCGCCCGTGTACCACCCGGCGATGCGCCATGCCGGCCCAGTGCGCCGTGAGCTCGGCATTCCGACGGTCTTCAACTTCCTGGGGCCGCTCTCCAATCCATCTGGCACCAAGCACTACGCCATCGGGGTGTCCGACGGCCAGATGGCGGAGCGCATGATCCGGGTGCTCCACTCGCTCGGCGCCGAGCGGGCGTTCGTGTTCTATGG
>JBPEXB010000096.1:0-10556 GCA_052032125.1 Acidimicrobiia bacterium | reverse complement strand
TCCCGCCAGACCACGTCCCGCCAGACCAGGTGCCGCCACTCCACGTCCCGCCCGACCACGTCCCGCCACTCCACGTCCCGCCAGACCACGTCCCGCCCGACCCGGTGCCGCCCGCCCAGGTGCCGCCACTCCACGTGCCGCCCGACCAGGTACCACCGGTCACGCCGACCTCGCCGACGAGGGGCACACCGTCGCGGTAGACGTGATACGACCCGCGGGCCGCTTCGAGGCTGCCGCTGCCGTCGGACCTCGGCCAGTCCTGGTCGGCGTTGCGGGGAACCCTGCGATAGACGGCCTGGTCGGGGTCGATCGTCCGTGCACCGTGGCATTCGTCGGACGATGCCCGCACCCGGTCGGCCGTCCCGATCAGCAGCGCCTTGACCTCGTCGGGGGTGAGCTCGGGGCGACGCTCCAGCATGAGTGCCACGACCCCGGCGGTCACCGCGGCCGACTGGGAGGTGCCCGTGCCCCGGAAGAAGCGCTCGCCGTCGGCGGCCTCAGGGTGGTGCGAGTCGATGAAGGATCCGGCGACCCGCAGGCTGGAGATCGAGCGCCCGGGAGCGACGACGTCCACGCGCCGATCGGCGACTCCGCAGTTGGAGAAGTCGAGCACCTCGTCGTCGCCAACCCGCGAGGTCCCGTTCGGGTCCGTGGCGCCGACGGCGATCACGTACGGATCCGTGGCGGGGTTGCGGAGCGCCACGTCGTTGCCATCGTTGCCTGCCGCCACGACCACGACCAGGCCGGCGTGCCACGCCTGCTCGACCGCATACGCCAAGGGGTCGAGTTGGTACGGCTGCACACCATCGGTGCCGAAAGCCAGCGTGAGGACCCGGATGGGAGCCTGCGGATCGTCCTTGTGCTCGATGACCCACTGGATGCCGGCGATGACCTGTGAGACGTCGGCGGTGCCCATGCCGTCGGCCACCTTGACGCTGACGATGTGGGCGTCGGGCGCCACGCCGGCGAAGTGGCGGCGCGCATCGCGATCGCCAGGGCGATCCGGAAGCTCCGGATCCCGGCCGGCGATGATGCCGGCCAGATGGGTTCCGTGGCCGTACACGTCCAGGTGGCGGACCGGCTCGAACGGACCGTCGAAGGAGAGATCCGGCCCGTTGCGAACCTTGCCGTCGGCATCGAGGCCCCCGACCGGGGTGACGCCGGAATCGATCAAGGCCACGCCCACCCCGTCGCCGGTGATGCCTCGCCGCCACAGGCGGTCGAGGTCGAGGACTTCGGTCGTCAGCTCGGCGATCGGGGGCTCGACGCTGCGCCGCTCGTCCTCATCGTCCTCGTCGTCGTCGTCATCGTCGTCGTGGTCCCGGCTCGTGAGGGTGATGGTGCCGTCGGCGCTGACGGAGGTGACACCTGGCAACGCGGTGACCGCATCCACGATCGCGGAGGGGAGCGAGGCGGCGAACCCGTCGATGATCGGGAGGTCGAGCGTGATCGCGCCGCCCAGCGAGCGGACCTGCTCCTGGACCTCCTGGAGCAGCGCCGATTCGGCACGCACGATGAGGTCGACGGTGCCCTCCTCGGAGGGGGAAGCCGAGGCTGGCACGAGCGTCAACAGCATCGCCATGACGACGGCGACGGTCACACGTGACCGGGTTGCGAGGGTTTGGCGGCTCACCAAATCACTCCTCGTGGTTGCTGTGTTCACTCAGAGTGGTAATCGACCGATACGCTGGGATTCTTGAATCTTCGAGGGGTGCTGGGAGCGTGCCAAACTGGCCACGCATGAAGGGACCAGTCACCGTCGAAGCCCGCTTCCAGGGAGTGGCCGGACGGGGCCAGGGGGGCTATTCGGCAGGCCTGATCGCGGAGCACCTGTCGGGCCAGGTCAACGCCACGTTTCACGCCCCGATCCCGCTCGACACGCCTCTCGAGGTCGAGCCGGCAGGCTCGGGGTGGCGACTGCTGCAGGGCGACACGCTGGTGCTTCGCGCTCGACCGAGCGACAAGACCATCCGACCGGTCGAACCCGTCGGCCTCGACGAGGCCGTCCGGGCGAAGGCGCAGTCGCCGGTGTACACCCACGACGTGCTGCCCGACTGCTTCTCCTGCGGCACCCGACCGGGCTCGATGGAGCTTCATGCCGGACCGCTCGAGGGACGCAGCGAGCACGCCACCACGTGGGTCCCGCCCGACTGGTCGGTGGGACCGGACGGCCGGACCTTGCCTCGGTTCGTCTGGGCGGCCCTCGACTGCCCCGCCGGCTGGAAGGCCGGCACGGACGGGGCCGGGTTTCGAGCGGCGGTGACGGGCGAAATGTGGATGGAACTCGACCACCCGGTGCCGGCGGGCCAGACCTACGCGGTGGTGGCGTGGTCGGACCCGTGGCAAGGCCGGATCGTCGAGGCCGGCACCGCCCTGTTCGACGGGTCCGGCACCTGCCTCGCCCGCTCTCAATCGATGTGGATCGCGGTCTGAGCTCGCCCGGTAGCCTCGGCGGTGGAGGTGGTCCCATGCCCGTCGAAGTGATGGTCGAGTACGAGGTGGCGGCGGGCATGGAGGCGGAGGCGGACCGCGTCAGGGCCGAGTTCCTGGAGGCGGTGGCGGCATGGGAGCCCGAGCGTTTCCGCTACCGAGTGCTCCGGAGGGGCCAGACCGGGAACCGCTATGTCCATCTCGCCTGGCTGGACTCACCCGAGACCCAGCAACGGTTGTTCGAGACCGACTTCTTCCAGGCGTTCAATGCAGGCATGGAGCGCATCAGCGGCGGTTCGGTCGAAGCGACGCCGCTCGTCGAGTGGTCGACGCCCTGACCGCCCCACTCCATCCGGACCTGGCGTCGCTCTCGTTCCTGCTCGGCACCTGGTCGGGTGAGGGCCGGGGCGACTACCCCACCATCGAGCCGTTCACCTACACCGAGACGGTGACCTACGCACACGCCGGCAAGCCGTTCATCGTCTACACCCAGCAGACGAGGGACGAACGCGGGCCGTTGCACACCGAGACCGGGTACCTTCGAGTCTCCCCCGACGGCGTGGAGCTGGTGCTGGCGCAGCCAACCGGCATCGCCGAGATCGCCACCGGCCAGGTCCATGGCACCTCGGTGGAGCTCGAGAGCGCCTGGGTGGGCCGGACCCCGAGCGCCAAGCGGGTCGATCGGGTCCGGCGCGTCGTGCGGGTCGACGGCGCCCGGCTCTTCAACGAGCTGCACATGGAAGCGGTGGGCCAACCGTTCGGCTGGCACCTGGAGGCCGAGCTGATCCGCCAGGACTGAGGCGTCAGCCGTCCTGGACCACGAAGGCCGTCACCATCCCGAACATGCCTTCCTCGCGTTCGACGTGGGTCAGGATGTGGCAGTGCCACACCCAGGTCCCCGGGTCTTCCAGGTTGACCAACACCGAATACCGCTCGCCCGGCGCCACGTTGATCGTGTCGGCGTAGTACGGGTGGTCGAGCGGGATCCCGTCCTTGGCGAAGATCAGCTGCGGGAATTGGTGCAGGTGCATCGGGTGGATCTGCAGGCCCTCGTTGTAGTAGTGGATCACGACCCAATCACCGACGGCGCCGACGAACGGCTGGGTGGCCGGGAACGACTTGCCGTTGAGGGAGTACCCGATCACACCGGCGTCGTTCAGCACCATCGGGATCTCCTGGGAGATCTCGAGGTCCTCGGGGATGGTGCGGCCGGAGATGGTCTGGCCGTACGGGATCGGCGTCTCGCCGATGATGAACGTCCCGAACATGCCATTGGGCACCTGCATCTGGGCGTGATGGTGTGCGTGGTACATGCCGATGGCCGGCTCGTCCGCCACGAACTCGTACACGAACGTCTCCCCGGCCTCGATCAGGTCCTGGGTGATCGGCGCCACGCCGTCCATGGAGTTGGGCGTGTCGATGCCGTGCCAGTGCACGTCGGTCCCCATCGGCAGGTCGTTGATCACCGTGACCCGAACCAGATCGCCGACGTTCACCCGGATGGCGGGGCCCGGGACCTGCTCGTTGTAGGTCCAGGCGTCGACGAACTTGCCCGGCTCGACCTCCCACGGTGAGATCGAGGCGGTGAGCGTGAACTCGAGCGCCCCGTCTGCGGCGATGGTCGGCTCGAGCGGCTCGTTGCCGAGGCCCTCCGTGGCTGCCGGGAAGGCCAGCATCGACTCGGTCATGGCCCGGTCCAGTGCCGCCCAGTCCGGGTTGTCGCTGTCGTGGCCGCCGCTGGCCTCGACCCCGGTGCCCTCCGGCACCACCGTGACGGTGGCCGTCATGCCGGCGGCCTCGTGGCCGGGGATGTCGCAGAGCACCCCGAAGGTGCCCACCGCCACCTCGCCGAGGTCGAGCCGGAAGCTCTCGCCGGGCTGCAGGTCGGGAGTCCGCAGCCCCGAGTTGCGCAGGACGAGGTTGTGCTCGGCGCTGCCGTCGTTGTGGACTTCCAGCACCACCGGCCCGGTCGGCACGGTGAGGTCACCGGAGATGCTGAACTCCGTCAGCGACACTCGTGCCACGAACGTCTCCTGGGACGCGCCCTCGACGACGGCGTCGCCGCGGGTGGCGATGCCGACGATGCCGAGGACCACCAGGGCGGTCACCAGCAGCGTCAGGGCGATCAGCACTTTCTCGAAGATGGGTGTCTCGTCGGACGGCACGGAACGGCTCCCCTGTACATGGTGTTTCGAGCGATCGTCGGCCGTGGGTGTCCGGGCCGGCAGGGCTGATGGTCCCGAACTGACCGGGACCTCCGGCAGGGCCTCGCGGTGTAGCGTCGGCGGGGGACGACCAGGAGCGGGGACGTGCAGGCCGAACAGCGGGCGACGGTGGGGCGCAGGCGCCTGCGGTCGAGCGGCGATCCGTGGGTGCCGTTCACGGTGCATGGTCCCGATGGCAGCAAGCGGCGTCGCCTCCGGACCGAACAGCTCGAGGAGCGGCAGTACACGGTCGTCGAGGAGATCGACGACGATCGCCTCGTCCTGGAGGTCTCGCAGTGGCCCCGGCTCGACCAGGACGGGCGCCTGGTGTTCCGAGGAGAGCCGTTCCAACTGGCCCTCGACCTGGCCCTCACCCAGGAGCGGATCGACGCCCGGCGCGACCGCGGCGACAACACCGATCCGCGGCGACCACTTCGTATCGGCGACGTCTTCCTGATGGCCGGCCTCGAGGAGGGCGACACCGAGATCCCTGCCCGCACCCGGATCGTCGACATCACCCGGGCCGCCCGAGAAGCCGCCAAAGCGGCGCTCTACTCCGCCGCCGCCTCGGCGGTCGGCGACCAGTACGCCGAGCGAGTGGAGATCGCCGAGGAGACGAAACCACGTCGCCGGAGGCGGGCCGGGGAGATCGACGCGGCAGCCACCGCGGCGCAGCGGCCCCATCCGACGCCGCGCCCGAAGCGATGACCGCCCCCGAGCCGATCCCGGTCGGGAACCACGACGACCCCGGTGGGTTCCTCGATGCCATCGAGGACCGGCATCTCGTCTACTTCCTGCTGAACGTCGGCGACGGCGACCAACAAGCCGTGCTGCTGCCCCGCGACCCCTCGGGTGAGCGCAAGCTGGTGATCGTGGACGCCGCTCGCAAACACAAGACCGAGGCATTGATCGCGACGCTCGAGGCAGCGGGCCTCGTGGCACCGGCCGCTCCGGTCGATGGTCGGCCGGACGGGTCGATCGCGCTGGTCGTGGCCACCCATCCGCACAGCGACCACATCGGGGGCATCGCCTCGATCCTCGACACCCAGAGAGGACGCGTGGCCGAGTTCTGGGACCCCGGGTACTTCCACCCCATCCAGGCGTATCACCAGATGATGGCCCAGGTGGAGACGAATGCGTTTCTCTCCTACGCCCAGCCGACCGCCGGGTACAAGAAGTGGGTGGGCTCGGCGCTGATCACGGTGCTCGCCCCCTCGGTGATGCTCCGCAACCGATTCGACACCTACGGCACGGAGATCAACGACGCCTCGATCACGTTGCGCATCGAGTTCCCCGCCGCCCGGGTGGTGAATCGGGGAGGCAACCGGGAGCTGATCGAGAACCCTCGGACCACCTCACTGGTGCTGGGCGGCGACGCACAGAGCACGTCGTGGGCGTTCGTCGAGACCGAGTTCCCCGAGCTCCACAAGACCGGCAACGCCGCCTCCCGGGCCATCGCCGATGCCGTCGGTCGCGACCCGCTCGACACCCACGCCCTGAAGGTGAGCCACCACGGCTCCAAACACGGCACCAACCTCGAGCTGGTCACCCGCATGTCGCCGACGTTCAACCTCGTCTCCTCCACCGCCGACGGGCCCAAGCACCACTTTCCGCACGACATCGCCCAGAACGCACTCCGCGAGGCGGCCGATCCGATCGCCGGCTCCGGCGCGGCGAGGGGCCTGGCCGACTGGCAGCTGCGCATCCTCTACACCGGCGACACCGAAGACGACGGAACCGGCCTCGGATCGATCGCCCTCGTCATGGCCTCCCAGCGAGCCTCGGTGTGGCGGTTCGGCGACGCCCCCGGAGACGACGTCGATCTCGGAGCGGCTCGGCGGTTCCGCGGGTGACGGTGGTCAGGCGGCCGGCCGCTCCTCCATCAGGATGACGGTGGACCCGTCGGGATCGGCCACGGCGGCCATCCACAACTCGTGGTCGGCGTCGCGGTGGACCAGATGGGGGCGGGAGGTGATCTCGACTCCCGCCGCTTCGATCCGCTCCACCTCGCCGACCAGATCGTCGACGGCGAAGTACGCCAGCGGGACCGCCGCCGCGCCTTCCGGACGTCCCAGGTAGAGGCGGACGTCCCCGGCCTGGAAGAAGGCCATCGGCTGGCCCTCGACCTGGAACGAGAACGGGATCCGCAGCACATCGCGGTAGAACGTCACCGACCGGTCGATGTCGGTGACCGGCATGAACAGCTGGGCGAGTCGCATCAGATGGCAGTCGGATGGCGCGGCTCGTAGAGCAGCGCCTTGACCTCGCCCGGCAGCACCATCGTGATCACGATGCCCCAGCCCTCGTCCGACGGGTCGCCTTCGAAGATCACGCCCCCGGCGGAGAGGTCGGCCACGGTCGCCTCGAGGTCGTCGCACATGAAGGTGATCTCGTGCCCGGCCTTTTCGCCCGGGTGCACCGCCATCTCTCCCGGAGGGGTGCCGAAGATCAACCAGCCGTCGCCGGCGTCGACGTGGTCCCATTCGAAGACATCGGCGAGCAGGGCGCGCAGCCGATCGGCCTCGGGCGAGTAGAACAACGTGTGGATTCCGGTGATGGCCATGGCACCTCCTGGCGGCGAGGCTATCGGAGGCCGGGCACGCCCGGATGGCGGAACAGCTCGTACCGCCCGCGCCGGCCGGCAGTGACCTCGGGCCCCACCTCACATCGAGCCGACACCAACGCTCGCTGGCGATCACATCCCTCGCGCACGCCGAACCAGACCTGGTCGAAGTCCCACGCGTCTGCCAGCCAGTCGAGCAGCGCGTCGAACAGGACCTCGTCGAGGCGCTCCTCGAGTCGAGATGCTCGCACCCAGAAGTCGACGACGGCAGTGGCGGCCGGGTGGGCCGCCAGCTCGGGATGCTCACCCGCCAGCTGCGCGATCGGGATCATGTACACACAGCCGACGCACTCGGTGCCGTGGGGGTTGAGCACGGTGTAGGCGAATGCCTCCCGGTCTCGCTGCTCACGTGCGTGGCGCTCCAGATCGGCCAGGTTCTCGGTGAGCGTGAAGTCGTCGGCCGGCCACTCGGTGCCGCTCCACTGCCGGAGATGGGACCGACTGTCCATCAGCGCGTCGTAGTCGAGCTCGACGTGCCCCGGTCCGAGCACGGCCAGGAGCAGCTTCGAGGTGCGCAGCGAGGACGGCACCCGGCGCGGGGGTGGATAGAAGCCCACGTCCATCACCCTGTGCCGCGTCGGCCCCGTCACTCGTGGCCCGTGAGCGTTCGCAGCTTCTCCATGTGCTCGGCGGTGCCGATCGCCACGATCGTCTGGCCACGGGCCAGCACGAGATTGGGATCCGGGTTGACGATCTGCTCGCCGGCCGCCGTGATGACTGCCACGACCAACGCGCCCGACGTTTCGCGGATCCCCGATGTCGCCAACGTCGATCCGATCAGCGAGCTTCCTCGCAGCAGCTGGCACTCGTCGATCTGCAACTCGAGCAGGTCGTCTCGGAAGCGAATGTCGACGAACTTGGCCAGATCCGCTTGCTCGGCCATGGAGGCCATCCGGGCGGCACCGACGACGGCGGGGGTCACGACCCGGTCTGCCCCCGCCAGCATCAACTTGCGCTCGGTCTGCGGCTCGTTGGCCCGGGCCACGATCCGCAACGCCGGCTGCAGCGCCCTCGCCGACAGCACGATGGCGACGTTGTCGGAGTCGCTGCGAGCCGAGGCGATCAGCACGTCCGCCCGCTCGACCCCCGCCTCCTCGAGGACATGATCGTCCGTGGCGTCACCGACCACGACGGTCAGGCCGTGTTCTCGAGCGCTGGCCGCCACCGACTCGTCGGGCTCCACGACCACCACCGAACGATGGTGCTCGATGAGGAATTCGTGGACGTACCGCCCGATGCGGCCGTATCCGCAGATGATGATGTGCCCGCTCATCCTCGAGATCCTCCTCCGCTGGCGTCGTAAACGGACGCGTCCTCCCATGACATCTTCGACCGCGTACTCGAGCCCTATGGCGGCGGTGTAGAACACGGCTCCGACTCCCGCCACGACGACGGCGACCGTGGCCACCTGCCCTGCGGTGCTGAACCCGCCCCCCGGCTCTGCGAATCCCACCGTCGAGATGGTGATGACGGTGAGATAGAAGGCGTTGAACAGGTCGAGGTCCTCGACCAGGGTGTACGTGATCGTCCCGACGAGCGTGACGACCGCCACCACACTGAGCCCACCGAGCAGGCGTCTTCCAAGGGACATGAGCGCCAGCCTATCCAGGGGCCGGCGGGGACTTGCGGCCTAGGGTGGCTCGGTCGTCGAAGGAGCAGCCATCGCCTCAACGCCTGCGCCTCGTGGCGTCATGCGCACGATCTGGCGGTTGCACAAGGTGCTCTGGCGGATCTCCGGCGGCCGACTCGGACGGCGGATGGGCGGTATGCCGGTCCTGCGCCTCACGACCACCGGTCACCGCAGCGGCGAGCCGCGCTCGGTGTTGCTGTGGCACCTCCCCGACCCGAACGGGCCCCTCGTGATCGGCACCAACGCCGGCGCCGACGACGATCCGGCCTGGGTGCGCAACCTGCGAGCGGACCCGACGGCGACCGTCGAGGTGGCGGGACGCTCACACGCCGTCGAAGCGACGTTCCTCGACGGCGCCGACCACGCCGCCGCATGGGAGCGGTTCGTGGCCGCCCACCGAAGCTATGGCGAGTACCGCGAGATGCTCACTCGCCAGCCGGCCATCGTGCAGCTGGTGGATGTGTCGTGAGGACGGTCTAGGACACTCCCACGGGCTGGCCGACGAACTCGACGACCCGCTGCGGGAAGGGAATCTCGACACCGGCGTCGTCGAGGGCCGACTTGACGGCCTTGGTGACCGCGTCGCGTACGCGCCACACGTCGGCGATCGACGGCTCGTGCCAGAACCGCAGGGCGAAGTTGATGCTGGAGTCGGCGAACTCGTAGGCGTACGCCTGTGGGCCGGGCTCGGACTTGACGCCGTCGACCGATTGCAGGGTCGAGACGAGCAGGTCGCCGACCTGGCGCAGGTCGGCGTCGTACGACACGCCCACCGCCAGGGTGGTGCGTCGTTCGCCTCGCTCGGTGTGATTCACGATGGGGTTCTTCCACACCGCCGCGTTGGGCAGGTACACGCGCTCGCCGTCGAAGGTCCTCAGCGTGAGGGCGCGGAGCTGTACGTCTTCGACCACGCCTGAGTGGTCG
Organism: Acidimicrobiia bacterium; assembly: GCA_052032125.1. Taxonomy (GTDB): domain Bacteria; phylum Actinomycetota; class Acidimicrobiia; order Spongiisociales; family Spongiisociaceae; genus JBPEXB01. The sequence continues at coordinate 745 of JBPEXB010000096.1, read as the reverse complement.
GCGGTGGTGATCTCATCGCCCTCCCGGAAGGGGCGGCGAACCGACATGATGATGCCGGCGATGAAGTTCTCGAGGATGTCCTGGAAGGCGAAGGCCAGCGCCAGCCCCAGGAGGCCGAGCAGCCCCAGGAGCGGGGCCAGGGAGACACCCACCTGGTTCAGGGCGTAGATGAACCCGAACACGAACACCACTCCGGAGGCGAGCCGGGCGAGGAGGCGACCCACGAGCGGCGCCACGGTGCCATCGAGGGCCTTGAGCACGGCCTTGCGGACGATCAGGGCGGCGACGACGGCGACGGCGACCAGGCCCGCGGCCCACAGCCAGTCGGCCAGCGTCAGGCTGCTGAGCTCAGCGAGCCCGTCTTGCGAGGAGTCGTTCTGCGCGAGGACGTTCATGATCTCTCCCGTGGTGTGTGATGCCGCGTTCCTACCCGGCTGCGTGAGCCGGCAAACGCCTCACCGACGCGGAACGGCTCCGGCGCTCATCCACGGGAGAGAGGCGAGCCATCCGGAGCCGCTCGACGCCCCGGAGCGTGCACATCCACCCTGGAGTGTGCGCGGCACCGGGCGACCTGCGCACTGAACTACCCGGCACCACGGACCGTGAAACGCGGCTGTTTGGCGTCGCCGTGAGTCGGGTAGGTGCGCCGTACGAGAGCGAAAGGAGAACCCCCCATGGGTCTCGCAATCCTGATCATCCTGCTGGCGCTGCTGGCAGGCGGCGTCGGCCTCGCCATCGAGGCGGC
>JBPEXB010000095.1:0-5751 GCA_052032125.1 Acidimicrobiia bacterium | reverse complement strand
CGGCCGCCCAAATGACGGCGAACCGGCTCCGGCCTCGCGATACCATCCTGCCGATGGCTGACTACTACGACCATGCGAGCGTCGAGGCGAAGTGGCAGCAGGCCTGGGACGAGTCCGGCCTGTACCACTCCGACGTCGACTGGGATCGCCCCAAGCACTACGCGCTGACGATGCTGCCCTATCCCAGCGGCGACCTCCACATCGGTCACTGGTACGCCATGACGCCGTCTGATGCCCGGGCCCGCTTCAAGCGGATGCAGGGCTACAACGTGCTGTTCCCGATGGGCTTCGACGCGTTCGGCCTCCCCGCCGAGAACGCCGCCGTGATGAACAACATCGATCCCTGGGAGTGGACCTACGCCAACATCGAGCGGATGCGGGCCCAGCTCAAGACCATGGGCACGATGTTCGACTGGCGGCGCGAGGCGATCTCGTGCACGCCCGAGTACTACCGCTGGAGCGAGTGGTTCTTCAACCGGCTGCTGGAGGGCGATCTGGCCTACCGGGGCAAGGCGATGGTCAACTGGTCGCCGACCCTGCAGACGGTGCTGGCCAACGAGCAGGTGATCGACGGCAAGGACGAGCGGACCGGCCAGCCGGTGGTGCAGCGGATGATGGAACAGTGGTTCTTCCGCATCACCCGCTACGCCGACGAACTGCTGTCGTTCGAGGGCATGGACTGGCCCGAGCCGATCAAGGCCATGCAGACCAACTGGATCGGCCGCTCGGAAGGCGCCCGGATTCGCTTCCCGGTGGTCGGCACCGACGACGAGATCGAGGTCTTCACCACCCGCCCCGACACGCTGTTCGGGGCGACGTTCATGGTGCTGTCGCCCGAGCACCCGCTGCTGGAGACGCTGACGTCCGACGAGCAGCGAGCGGCGGTCGAGGAGTACCAGGCGTATGCCGCCAGCCGCTCGGAGCTGGAGCGCGCCGAGCTGAGCAAGGACAAGACCGGGGTGTTCACGGGGGGCTTCGCCCACAATCCGGCCACCGGCGAGGACATCCCGGTGTGGATCGCCGACTACGTCCTGATGAGCTACGGGACCGGGGCGATCATGGCCGTGCCCGGTCAGGACGAGCGGGACTGGGAGTTCGCCGAGGAGTTCGGCCTGCCGATCGTTCGCACCGTGCGGCCACCCGACGACTTCGAGGGAAAGGCGTATCTGGGCGACGGTCCGGCGGTGAACTCGGGATTCCTCGACGGCATGGGCATCGACGAGGCGAAGGCGACGATCATCGACTGGCTGGAGGAGCAGGGCCACGGCGAGCGGGCCATCCAATATCGCCTCCGCGATTGGCTCATCAGCCGCCAGCGCTACTGGGGCAGTCCCATCCCGATCGTCTACCGGGATGACGGCGTCTACGAGCTGGTGCCGGACGCCGAGCTGCCGGTCGAGCTGCCCCGCGGCGTCGACTTCAAGCCGACCGGGCAGAGCCCGCTGACCTACCACGAGCCGTTCTTGCACACCACCGACTCGGAGGGCGAGCCGGCCACCCGGGAGACCGACACGCTCGACACGTTCATGTGCTCGTCGTGGTACCAGCTGCGCTACCTGAGCCCTCATGACGACCAGCGGCCCTTCGATCCCGAGGAGGCGGCGTACTGGCTGCCAGTTGACACCTACACGGGCGGCGCCGAGCACGCGGTCATGCACCTCATGTACACGCGCTTCTTCACCAAGGCCATGCGCGACCTGGGCCTGTTCGATGACACCGCCCAGGCCATGAAGGCGCACGGGCGGGACCCCGACGGGCTCTTCGACGAGCCGATGATCCAGCTACGCAACCAGGGTCAGGTCCTGGGCGGGGTGCGGGACGGCGACCACGTGGCCGTGTTCGGGGAGATGGACGGCTCGCGACTGGTGGCCTCGTCGGTCGCCGTGATCGAGCCGGGCGAGACGCCCGAGGGGGCGGCGGTGGCAGGCGAACTGGTGCGGCGCACCGAGAACGTGCTGCAGGTCAAGGGCCCCGGCGCCCACGAGCCGGTTCTGGTGGAGGTCCCCGACAGCGCCGCGGTCGAGATCCCGTCGATCCCGGGGGAGAACGACGTCACGCAACTCCGGCACCGGCTCGAGGTCGAGCGGATGTCGAAGTCACGGGGCAACACGGTGAACCCCGACGAACTGGTCGAGCAGTACGGCGCCGACACCGTCCGCACCTACCTCATGTTCGCCTTCGAGTGGGAGAAGGGCGGGCCGTGGGACAGCCGGGGCATCAAGGGCGCCCACCGGTTCATCATCGACGCCTGGCGGCTCGGCCAGGCCGAGTACGAGGCCGGGACCGTCGATGCCGGCGCCACCGCCGAGCTGCGACGTCGCGCCCACCAGGCCATCCTCAAGGTGGGCGCCGACATGGAGGCGTTCCGCTGGAACACCGCCGTGGCCGAGCTCATGAAGCTGCGGAATGCGCTCAACGAGGCGCTGGCCGCCGCCAACGTCGAGGCGGGAGCCTGGGCCGAGGCCAAAGAGATCTTCACGCTCCTGCTGGCCCCCATCGCTCCTCACATGGCCGAGGAGATGTGGCACCTGGCCGGCAACACCGAGAGCGTGCACCTGCAGGCGTGGCCCGAAGCCGACGAGTCGGTGGCCGCCGAGGACACGGTCACGATGGTCGTCCAGGTCAACGGCAAGGTCAGGGCGCGCATCGAGGTGCCGGCGGACATCGCCGAGGACGACGCCGTGGCGCTGGCCAAGGCGGCCGAGAACGTGCAGCGGCATCTGGGAGACGGCGAGCTGCGCAAGGTGATCGCCCGGCCTCCCAACCTCGTCAACCTCGTTGTCTGAGACGGCCGCCTCCGCCCTCGGGCGGTTGGGCGCCGATGTCGAGGCCGTGCAGGCTGCCTTGCCGGGCATCGCCCTGGATCGGATCCGGGTGCGACCGGCGCCCACCTGGCTGCTGCGAAGCCCTTATGCCGGCATCGCGCTGCCGTGGGGGATCCATCTGCGGCCCGGGCTCGCCGAGCGCCAGGCGCTGCCCACGCTGCTCCACGAGCTGGTGCACATGGAGCAGTGGCGCCGTCAAGGCGTGGTGCGGTTCGGCGTGCGGTATCTGGTCGACTACCTCGGCGGCCTGCTGCGCCGGCGGGGCCACCGGCACGCCTACCTCGAGATCCGGGCCGAGCGGGAGGCGCGCACCAGGACCGTCGATCTCCTCCGAGCTGCCCATGGCGAGGATCAGGCGTAATACCAGTAGCGGTAGCGCTCTTCGAACCCGGCGGCGACGTACAGCTCGACGGCCGCCGTGTTGGCCGGGGCGACCTGGATGAAGGCGCTGGTGGCGCCGAGCCGGCGGCCGTGCGTCATCAGCGCCCGGAGGATCGCTGCCCCGTGTCCGCGGCGGCGGTGCTCGGGCACCGTGCGCATGTTGAAGATCCCGGCGTGGTCGCCGGCCACCACGGTCATCCCCACCGCTACCGGCTCGCCGTCGACCCGGGCGAGCGCGAATCCGGTCGGCATGGTGTGAGCGTCGAGGAGCCGGGCGACGACCTTCCCGGCGGCTCCCGCCCGATCGGCCTGACCGGCCAGGATCTCGCTCCACTCGGCGCTGCGCTTCGCCGAGACCTCCACCTGCGGAGAGGCCGGTGGGCGTCGATCGGGGAGTGGGGCGGTCATGATGACGGCGCCCTCGGTGCGGGTGAGACCGAGCCGTTGGAGGTGACCTTCGACCTCGGATGGTGCGTTGGGGGTCAGACGGAACGTGGGCGGAAGGCCTCGTTCTGCCAACCACGCGATCCCTGCCTCCACGGCCTCGGCCACGCTGGTGGTGGGAGGGCCGTTGGGGTTGATGGAGTTGGATCGCCGGGTCACCCCGCCGGCAGCCCTGGCGCGCCAGCCGTGCACGACGTCGTCTTCGAGGGCCGGCCAGGTCAGGTGTCCGACCTGCTCGAGCGCCGCGATCTCCTCGGCCGAGGCGCTCACGGCGTCAGACCACGACGATGTCGTCGAGGCCCTCTTCGGCTTCCGGGTAGGCCATGTCGAGCCCTTCGAGGGTGTCCACGAGCACCTGGCTGATCACCAGGTTGCGGAACCACTTGCGGTCCGCCGGGATGGCGTACCACGGGGCATGCTCGGTGCTGGTCTCGGTGAGCGCCGCCTCGAACGCCGCCTGGTAGTCGTCCCACAGCTCCCGTTCGGCGAGGTCGCCCTTCGAGAACTTCCAGTGCTTGGTCGGCTCGTCCAACCGGGCTTGGAGGCGTTCGCGCTGCTCCTCCTTGGAGATGTGGAGGAAGAACTTCACGATGGTGGTGCCCTCGTCGGCCAGGATCTTCTCGAAGCAGCGGATGTGCTCGTAGCGGCGCGCCCATCGATCGGGCGGGACGAGGTCGTGGACGCGCACCACCAGCACGTCCTCGTAGTGGCTGCGGTTGAAGATCGTGATCTCACCGCTGGCCGGCGTGTGGGCGTGCACCCGCCACAGGTAGTCGTGGGCGAGCTCCTCGGGGGTGGGCTTCTTGAACGACGCCACCTTGACTCCCTGCGGGTTGGTGCCGTCGAAGACATGGCGGATCGTGCCGTCCTTGCCGCCCGTGTCGGTGGCCTGGAGCACGACCAGCACCTTGTGCTTGCCCTCGGCGTACAACAGCTCCTGCAGTGCCTCCAGCCGCTCGTTGAGCTCCTTGGCGGCTCGCCGTCCATCGGCCTTGCCGCCCTCGAAGTCGCCCGTGCTGCGCGGATCTCTGCTGGCGAGGTCGGCGGCAGTGCCGGGGGCGATGCGGTAGGGATCGGTGGTCACGAAGGTCATCGGCGGGACGCTACCCGGTCGGCTCCCGTCGCCCCAGCCGCTCGACCGACCAGACGTCTTCTCGGTGTCCGAGCCGTCTGATACAAGTCCCCTGTGACCAACCCCGCCGACGTCCCGTCGCCCGCGGGCGGGGCCCCGCCTTCCATGGACCACCGCCGTCTGCTCGGGGCCGTCGTGCTGCTGGCACTGGCGGGAGCCACCGTCGTGATGGCGCTGCGCAATGTGCCGGCGGCCGTGCCGGAGGCGCTCGAGGTCCCGGCACCCTCGCCGACGCCCGCGGCGGTCCCGGTCGCCACGCTCACCGTGCACGTCGCCGGGGCGGTGGTGGACCCTGGTCTCGTGACCGTCGCCGAGGGCGCTCGCGTCGCCGATGCCATCGCCGCCGCCGGGGGCGCCACCCGCGGAGCCGATCTCGGCGGCGTCAACCTGGCGGCCACGGTCACCGACGGCATGCAGCTGACGGTTCCCGTGCTCGGCGCCGTCAGCGGTGGTCCCTCAGCCGGTGCCACCGACGGGCTGGTCGACGTCAACCGGGCGGGGGTCGAGGAGTTGATGCGCCTCGACGGGGTGGGAGAGGTGCTCGCCCGCCGGATCATCGCTCACCGGGAGGCCAACGGCCCGTTCGAGACGGTCGAAGACCTGCTCGACGTGGCAGGCATCGGTGAGGGGAAGCTGGCCGCCATCCGCGACGCTGCCACGGCCGGGTGAGCGGCCTCGCCTGGCCCGATCGGCCGTCGCGCTGGGTCCTGGCGATGGCTGCGACGACCTGGGTGGGCGTGGCGGTGGGCGTCGCCCAGCACACCGGGCACGCCGTGGTGTCGGCCGCCGGCCTCGCGACCGTCACCGCAGGCGGCTCGATGGTCGCGGTCGCCTGGTGGCTCGGGCGGTGGCCTCTGGCAGCGGTGGGCATCCTGCTGGCACTCGGGGTCTTCAGTGGGGCGCTGCTCAGCGACCGGGTGGCGGCGGCCACCGAGCGGCTGCCTGAGGGACCGGTGACGATGTGGGTGG
>JBPEXB010000094.1:0-2732 GCA_052032125.1 Acidimicrobiia bacterium | reverse complement strand
GCCCTGGCCGGCATCCAGAACATCGACCAGCAGCTCTATGAAGCGGCCAAGGTCGACGGCGCCGGGGCCATGCGCCGCATCTGGCATGTCACGCTGCCGATGCTGACCCCGACCCTCTTCTTCCTGTTGGTCGTCAACGTGATCACGAGCCTGCAGGCGTTCGGTGAGATCAACATCCTCACCGACGGCGGGCCGGGCGAGGCGACCACCAACCTCGTCTACTCGGTGTTCGTCGACGCCTTCGTCGGCACCTCGTTCCGCGGCATCGCCTCCGCCCAGGCGTTCTTGCTGGCGATCATGATCATCGGCATCTCGGTCATCCAGTTCGGCGGCCTCTCACGAAGGATCCACTACCAGTGAGCACCGAAGCCGCCACTCCCATCGCCACCACCCGGGCTCGCGAGGCCGCCGAGCCGAGGCAGCGGCCCAAGCTCGGCGAGCTGCCCATCCACATCGTGCTGTTGGTGATCGGGATCGTCATCGCCATGCCGATCTTCATCGCCTTCCTGATGAGCTTCACGCCGTTGCGGGAGATCGTGGCGAGGGCCAATCCCGAGTTCTTCCCCGACACCTGGACGCTGACCAACTACGCCACAGCCTGGAATGCCTCGCCGTTCGGGCGCTATATGGTCAACAGCTTCGTCCAGACCGGCATCATCACGGTCGCCCAGGTGCTCCTCAGCATCCTGGCTGGCTACGCCTTCGCCATGTTCGACTTCCGCTTCAAGAACGCCCTGTTCGCCCTGGTGATCGGGAGCCTGATCATCCCCTTCGAGTTGACGTTCATCCCGAACTTCCTGCTGATCAGCGACCTCGGCTGGGCCAACACCTACGCCGGCCTGACCGTGCCGTTCCTGGCCAGCGCCTTCGGGGTCTTCATGATGCGGCAGTTCTTCTTGAGCCTGCCGCGCGACCTGTACGAGGCGGCCAAGATCGACGGCGCTTCCGACTGGTTCTACCTGTGGCGGGTGGTGGTCCCGCTCTCCAAGGGAGCCATCTCCGCCTTCACGATCTTCGCCTTCCTCAGCGCATGGAATCAGTACCTCTGGCCGTTGGTGATCACCAACGAGGAGTCCATGCGCACCGCCCAGATCGGCATTCGCTTCTTCCTGGTCAACCAGGAGAGGGCCACCGACTGGGGGGCGATCATGGCCGGCACCGTGATCGTGATGATTCCAACCCTGCTCGTGTTCCTGGTCGCCCAGCGGCAGCTGGTCAAGGGAATCGCGATGACGGGTCTGAAAGGCTGACGAGTCCGACAAGAGGAGGTATCCATGTCGATACGGAGATGGTTGGTGCTGCTGGCGGTGATGGCGCTGGTGGCTGCAGCCTGTGGGAGCGACGACGGAGGTTCGGACGACACGACCGGCACCACCGGGTCGTCGGAGACCACGGCGACCACCGAGGGCACCACGGCGACGACAGCGGCAGCTGCGACGACCATGGCGACCGAAGAAGCGATCACCATCGAGTTCTGGCACGCCATGGCCGACGACCTCGGCGACGTGGTCGACGAGCTCGTCGATCGATACAACGCCAGCCAGGACAACGTGATCGTGAACGCCACGTTCCAGGGCAGCTACGACGACACGTACAACGCCCTGCTGGCGTCGTTCGACGCGGGAACCGCACCGAACATCACCCAGAACTTCGACCTGGCCGCCCAGACGATGTTCGACACGGGTCGGTTGGTGCCGGCGCACACGTTGATGGAGGCAGGTGATGCCGACGCCTTCTTGGCGGCGCCTCGCGACTACTACTCGGACGAGACCGGGATGGTGGCGCTGGCGTTCAACAGCAGCACGCCGATCGTCTATTACAACCAGGACATGTTCGACGCCGCCGGCCTCGACGCGCCGGCGCCCGACTGGAACTTCTCGGACTTCCTCGACGCCTGTGATGCCATCCAGGCCTCGGGCGTGCAGTTCTGCGTGACGTTCGGGACGGTCGGTTGGTACTTCGAGCAGATCCTGGCCAACAGCGGCGGGCTCTACTTCAACAACGACAACGGCCGTACCGCTCGGGCGACCGAGGTGATGTTCAACCAGGGCCAGGGTGTCGAGGTCTTCGACTTCCTGACCGGGTTGATCCAGGACGGGTACGCACCCAACCTGGGCAGCACCTGGACCGACACTGACAGCGTGTTCTTCGCTGGTGAAGCGGCGATGATCTTCGACTCGACGGCCGGAGCCCGTGGCTTCCAGGACAACGCTGGGTTCCCGGTGAACACTGCCTTCATCCCGCACAGCGACTCGAGCGAGCGCAACGGCGTGGTGATCGGCGGTGCCGCCCTGTGGTTGATCGACTCGGGCGACGATGCCGAGAACGCTGCCGCCTGGGACTTCATGAAGTTCATGACCCAGGCCGACCAGCAGGTGACGTGGCACACGGGCACCGGGTACTTCCCGGTCCTGGGCACGCTCCAGGCCAGCCCCCCGGCTGACCTGCAGACGTTCTGGGACGAGAACCCGAACTTCGTGACGGCGATCGACCAGCTGGCGACGACCAAGACCGTCAACGACGACGGCTCGGTCAACTACGCGGTGCTCGGCGGTCGTGCCGGCCCGTTCCCGGAGATCCGCCGGATCATCGTGGAGGCGTACAGCGCAGTGCTCGACGACGGCCTGACCCCACAAGAGGCCCTCGACGACGCGGCGGCCAAGGCCAATCAGGCACTGGCCGACTACAACGCGTTCTTCGAGAACTAAGACCGAAAGGAACCTGCGTGACCG
>JBPEXB010000093.1:0-1976 GCA_052032125.1 Acidimicrobiia bacterium | reverse complement strand
CTGGAATCCCTTCCACGTGTCGATGCGCCCGTCGGCCAGGGCCTGGCGATCGCCCGCCAGGTAGGCATCGAACAGGCCAGTGACGTGGCGGCGGATGGTGTCGACGGCGGCGGTGTCGGTCATGGTCGGTGGCTCCTCGTGACGCTTTGTTGAGAGAGCACCCAGGATCCGGGGCTCATTCGCCGATCCTGGACATCAGCTCGATCACCATCTCGGCCTCGCTCTCCGAGACCCGATCGGCCCACGTCTCGTCGAGGGCTTCGTCGATCACGGCCCGAGCACGGTCCAGCGCTTGGCGGCCCTCCGGGGTCGTCGCCGCCAGCGTCGCCCGGCCGTCGTCGGGATCGGGAGTCCGCTGCGCGTAGCCCAAGACCTCGAGACGGCCGATGACCTTGGTGACGCCGCCCGGCGAGAGCGCCAGGTGGGTCGAGATGTCGCTCATACGTTGCGGCTCGACGATCGCCGCGAGCACCTGGAGGTCGGAGAGGAAGATCCCCAATTCGGCGTCGAGCGCCTCCTCGAGGTGCCGTCCGAGCCGTCGCGCCACGTGCAGCACGTGCATCGCGGCCCTTCGCCGGGTGAGGCCGGTGGCGGTTTCGGTCGTGCTCTTCATCAGGAAAGATATTACTCTAGAAAAATATTCTGGCGAAGGAAATGTTCATGAAGTCTGGTTGGCGGACGTTCGGCGTGATCTGGTTCGGCCAGATGGTGTCGACGCTCGGCTCGTCGATGACCAGCTTCGGCTTGGCCATCTGGGTGTACCAGGAGACAGGCTCGGCGCTGAGCGTGGCGCTGGTCGTGGCGGCGGCGCGGCTGCCGTTGGTGGTCGCCTCGCCGATCGCCGGAGCGCTGATCGATCGGTGGGACCGGCGTTGGGCCATGCTCGTCGCGGATGCAGGAGCCGCGCTCGGGACCTTGGTGACGGTCGCTCTCATTGCCACCGGGGTGTTCGAGATCTGGCACCTCTACGTCACGCTGGCGGTGACGGGGCTGTTCAGTGCCTTCCAGGGCCCGGCGTATTCGGCTTCGATCACGCTCCTGGTGCCGCGGGCGCAGTACGCCAGGGCTTCGGGGTTCGTCCAGGTGGCCGGCAGCGTCGGCCGGATCGCCGCGCCGGCACTCGGCGCCGCCGTGGTGGTCGGCGCCGGGCTGGGCTGGCTCTTCGTCATCGACCTCGCCACCTTCCTCGTGGCGACCGTCACCCTCCTGGCCGTCCGGTTCCCGTCGGTCCCTGAACCGGCGACGCCGCGGGACCCCATGAGCGGGCTGCTGGCCGAGGCCCGGCAGGGGCTCGCCTTCGTCGTGGCGCGGCGGGGACTGCTGATCCTGATGGGCTCGTTCACGTTGGTGAGCGCCGCCTTCGCCGTCTACGGCGTGCTCTCGGTGCCGTTCCTGCTGGAGGTGACCGACCCGAGCACGGCCGGGGCCGCGGTGTCGGTGGCAGCCGCCAGCCTGGCTGTGGGGAGCCTCACGCTGGCGGTGTGGGGCGGGCCTGCCAACCGGGTCCGCGGCGTCTTCCTGCCGATCGCGGCGATGGGCGTCGGCCTGGTGGTCATGGGACTGGTGCCGAGCGTCGCCTGGTTCTTGGCCGGTGCGGTGCTGATGCACGGCACCCATCCGATCGCCGGCGGGAGCAGCCAGTCCATCTGGCAGTCCAAGGTCCCGGCGGACCTCCAGGGGCGGGTGTTCGCCTTCCGCCAGATGGCGTCGATGCTCCCGGTGCCGCTGGCATATCTCGGTGCAGGCGTCCTGGCCGACGTTGTCTTCGAGCCGCTGATGGCGGCGCCCGGGAACGTGCTGACCGATGCTCTCGGGTGGGGCCCCGGACGGGGGATTGGCCTCATGTTCGCCGTGATCGGGATCATCGCCGTGGCCATCGCCGCCGCCGCTCTCCGCCACCCCCGCATCAGGGCGCTCGACTCCGAAGTGCCGGACCTGGAGCACGTCACGTCGCCGTGAGGCTCGTCGCCGGCAAC
>JBPEXB010000092.1:0-5085 GCA_052032125.1 Acidimicrobiia bacterium | reverse complement strand
TGCCGATCACCCGGAGCGACACCCAGGTGAACGAGGCAGACGCCAGTGCCAGCAGCGCCCGTGAGTACACGTACCCGCCGGTCTTCTCGATGGCGATCTCCCAGATGCGGGCCACTTCCGCCTGGCGGTCGGGCCGGACGACCGAGAGCACCGCTCGCCGGAGCCGCGGACCGTCGGCGAGCAGGTAGAAGGTGAACAGGGCGATCGTGAGCAGCTGCAGGAGCAAGCCCAGCACGCGCGTGCCCACGCCCAGCACCCCGGTCGCCAGCGAGGCGGCGTAGTCCTGCAGCACACCCTGGACGTCGATGAAGTCGGTGGACAGCCGCGAGGTGTCGATGGCCACCCCGAACTGCTCGTCCAGCAGATTGCTGAGATCGTCGAGCCAGCCGGGAATGTTGTCCACCAGGCTGGCCGTCTGCACCACCAGCGGCGGGAGGGTGACGGCCATGAACAGGAGGGCGATGATGCCGGCCACAGCGAACACCAGGGCAGTGGCGGCGCCGCGCCGCCAACCCCGCTTGGCCAGGTAGAACACGGCGGGCTCGAAGGCGAAGGAGATGAACAGCGACAGCAGGATGGTGATCAGCAGGGTCTGCAGACGGCCGAGCAGCCACAGGACCGCCAGCGTCCCGATCACCGTGCCGACGATCATCGCCAGCATCCGCGGGATCCACGGCGGCATGCCGTCGGCGTTGCGATCCACCGGTTGATCGGCCTGGTGATCCGCCGGTTCGGCGGCGGTTGCATCCTCCATCTCATCGAGGTTATCGGACACCCGGACCGCTCGATAGAGTCCTGCGCAGTCCCTTCGGGAGATCTTCTTGGACCAACACGAGATCGTCTGGACCGCCGACGAGGCGGCCCGTGCACGCTCCCGAACCGCCGAGTTCATGCGGCTCCACGGCTTCGACCGGTACGAGCAGTTCGTGCGGAGGTCGGCCGACGACATCGAGTGGTTCTGGGGGGCGGTGATCGACTACCTGGGGATTCCCTTCGCCGAGCCCTACGAGCAGGTCCTCGACCTGAGCGACGGCATCGAGCGGCCCCGATGGTTCACGGGAGGAACGATCAACCTCTCCGAGGTGTGCGTCGACCGCTGGGCCAGGGCGACACCCGAGCGGGTGGCTCTGGTCGCCGAGCGGGAGGACGGGTCGCAGATGACCCTCACGTTCGACCAGCTCCTGGAGTCGGTGGAGCGGTCGGCAGGGGCGCTGGCGGCGGCGGGAGCATCGTTCGGGGACCGCGTGGCCGTCTTCCTCCCGATGTCGGCAGAGGCGATCATCGCCATGCTGGCGGCCGCCCGCATCGGTGCGGTCTTCGTTCCCGTCTTCTCCGGGTACGGCGCCGAGGCGGTGGCGTCACGATTGTCCGCGTCGGAACCGGCCGTGGTGGTCACGGCGGACGGCTTCCACCGGCGCGGCCATCTGGTCCGGATGAAGGAGGTGGCCGACGAGGCGATCGAGCTCTCCGGGGCCGAACCGCGCGTGTTGGTCATCGACTACGCCGGCCGGACCGACACGCCGCTGGCGGAGCGAGACCTCCCGGCCGCCGAGGCGATGGCCGCGGCCGATCGCCTACCCGCTGCCCCGACGTCGAGCGAAGACCCCGTGTTGCTGGCCTACACGTCGGGCACCACCGGGCGTCCCAAGGGCGTCGTGCACGTGCACGGAGGCCTGAGCGTCAAGCTGGCGGTCGAGGGAGCGTTCCAGTTCGAGATCGACGTCGATGACCGGGTCATGTGGATGACCGACATGGGCTGGATCATGGGTCCCTGGATGGTCGTCGCCGGGCTCGCCAACGGCGCCTCGATCGCCTGCTTCGACGGTGCGCCCGACCATCCCACGCCGGCCAGGACCTGGGAGCTGGTCGAGTCGCTCGGACTCACCGTGCTCGGCATCTCGCCGACCTTGATCCGCGCCTTGCAGCCGCACGGCGCCGAGTTGGCGACGGGCTCCGACCTGGCCCGGCTCCGGGCCTTCGGGTCGACGGGCGAGACCTGGAACCCGGACCCGTGGTGGTGGCTGTTCCGCGACGTCGGCCAAGAGCGCATCCCGATCATCAACATCTCGGGCGGCACCGAGGTGGGAGCCTGCTTCCTCACGGCCAACATCATCCAGGGCATCAAGCCGGTCTCGCTCGGGGGGCCGTCACCCGGCATGGCCATCGATGTGTACGACGCAGACGGGAAGCCCGTGCGCGGTGAGGTCGGCGAGCTCGTCTGCACCAAGCCATGGCCCTCGATGACCCGGGGATTCTGGGGAGGCGACGATCGCTACCACGCCACCTACTGGGACCGCTGGGACGACACCTGGGTCCACGGGGACTGGGCCTCGATCGACCAGGACGGCTTCTGGTACCTGCATGGGCGTTCTGATGACACGCTGAATGTCGCCGGCAAGCGGATCGGGCCCGCTGAGATCGAGTCGGCTGTGGTCGCCCATCCCGACGCGGTGATGGCGGCAGCGGTCGGTATCCCCGACGAGATCAAGGGAGAGGCCATCGCCCTCTTCGTCGTTCCCTCGGCAGAGCGCTCTCGCGACGAGGCGCTGGTCGCCGAGCTCTCCTCGGCGGTGACCGACCGACTCGGCAAGTCGTTCCGACCGGCGGAGATCCGGTTCGTCGACGACCTCCCCCGCACCCGCTCCGCCAAGATCATGCGCAGGGTGATCCGGGCGCGGGCGCTACGCCTCGACGTGGGCGATCTCTCCGGCCTCGAGAACCCGGCCGCCGTCGATGGCATCGAGCCCCTGGACGCCTGACGAGCTTCCTTGGGTTTGCGGCTCGGCCCTGCTGACATGCCGCTGGTGAGTGACGTGATCGGTGTCTTCGACAGCGGTGTCGGTGGCCTCGCCGTGCTGGCGGAGATCCACCGGCTGCTGCCCCGCCGGGGCACGGTCTACGTGGCCGACCAGGGCCATGCACCCTACGGCGAACGATCGGTTGCGCAGATCATCGAGCGCTCCGAAGCGGTCACGGGCCTGCTCCTCGACGCCGGAGCAGGCGTGGTCGTCGTGGCCTGCAACACCGCCACGGCCGCTGCCGTCGATCACCTGCGATCCCGCCACCCCGACGTGCCCTTCGTGGGCATGGAACCGGCCGTCAAGCCAGCGGCTGCCGCCACGCAGACCGGCGTCATCGGGGTGCTGGCCACGGCCGGCACGCTCTCTGCCGACCGGTACCAGGCGCTGGCGGCCAACCACGGCGCGGACGTTCAGATCGTGCATCGCATCGGCCACGGGCTGGCCATGGACGTCGAGGAAGGGAGGGAACGATCGCCGGCCACCAAGGCCAAGCTCGTCGAGCATGCCGACGCCTTCGCCGAGGCGGGCGCCGACGTGGTGGTGCTGGGGTGCACGCACTACTCCTTCCTGACCGGGCCGCTGGAAGAAGCATCGGCGGGCCGCTTCCAGGTGCTCGACCCGGCGGCGGCGGTGGCCCGGCAGGTCGTACGGGTGGCCGGCTCCGCCCCGCAGGCCGCCACGTCCGTGCGCCGCTATCTCACGACCGCCGACACCCCGGACTCTGCACGCTTCACGGCGCTCGTCGGAAACCCTGTGACGCTGGAGCGGACCTGACGTTCAACGTCCCTGCTGTTCGAGGACGTAGTCGGCGACCCGATCGATCTGGGCATCGGTGAGCGCACCGCCGAAGCTGGGCATGCGGCCGATGCCCTGCTCGACCGCCTGCACGATGAACGTCTTGGGGCGGTCCAGCGTGGGCGAGTCGGGCCCGGCGAGGGCCGGGCCGAGCCCGCCGCTCAGATTCTCGTTGTGGCATCGGGCACAGACCGCCAGGTAGACCTCCTCGCCGGTGGCGTCGGCGGCAACCCCCTCGCCGCAGGCGGTCGAGAGGGCGAGCACCGCCACCAGGGCGGCGACGATCCATGGTCGGTGTCGCATCGACGGCGAGGTTAGGCCCGCCTCGCACCCACGCAGCCGCGCGCCGATCACCGGGTACGGTCAGGTCGATGTCGTCCGACCTGCCCCCACTCACCGACGATGCCATGCGCGCCTACCTCGATCGGGTCGGCTTGGACGAGTCTCCAGCACCCGACCTCGAGGGCATCACCGCCCTCCATCGCGCCCACCTGTACGCGATCCCGTTCGAGAACCTGGACATCCATCTCGGCGACCGCATCCACCTCGAGGCCGACCACCTCTTCGACAAGCTGGTGACCCGGCGCCGTGGAGGCTTCTGCTACGAGCAGAACGCCCTGTTCGCCCGGGTCCTGACCCACCTCGGCGTCGAGGTGACGCTGCTCTCGTCGCGGGTGGCGTCCGGGCCCCGCGGGTGGGGCCCGCCGTTCGATCACATGACCCTGTGCATCACGCTCGACCGCGCCTATCTGCTCGACGTCGGCTTCGGCGACTCGTACCGGGACCCTCTCCCGCTGGAGGAGTGGCACCTCGACTCGAGCGGAGTCACGTATCGAGCGCACCATCGGGACGACGGCATCGTCGTGCAGCACCTGGCGGACGATCCTCGCCTGGGCCGCATGTACCTGACCGACCCGACCCCCCGGCGCCTGGAGGAGTTCGGCCCCATGTGCCACTTCCAGCAGACCTCCCCGAAGGTGTGGTTCACCCAGTCGTGGGTGGTGACCCTGCCGCTGCAAGACGGCCGGATGACTGCCGCTCCTGGTTCGTTCACCCGGACGAGGGGCGGGATCAAGCAGCGGCGCGACGTGGTGGAGCGCTCCGACCTCGAGGGGCTGCTG
This sequence comes from Acidimicrobiia bacterium, assembly GCA_052032125.1. Lineage (GTDB taxonomy): Bacteria > Actinomycetota > Acidimicrobiia > Spongiisociales > Spongiisociaceae > JBPEXB01. Next base: position 368 of record JBPEXB010000092.1, on the reverse strand, counting down.
CGAGACGAGTTCGGGATGACCGGCATCGAACTGCCGGCGGGTTTTCCGGTCCAGGACGCACCGGCGAGTCCTCAGCCCTGACCGGTCACCATCGTCCGATCGACCGTTCGGTGGTCGACGAGGGTCGAGAGCACGACATTGGTCGTCGTGTCGGCGACCTCCCACACCTGGTGGAGCACGTCGTCGAGGTGGGTCAGCGACTTGGCCACGATCTTCATCCACACGTGCTCGGCACCCGTCACTCGCAGGCACTCCCTCACCTCGGGGATGGAGGTGGCCACGTTCTCCAGAGTGTCCTTGTGCCCGCCGTGCGGGGTGGCTCGCACCATGGCGGTGATCGGCAGCCCGAGTTCCGCCAGGTCGAGGTC
>JBPEXB010000091.1:0-2610 GCA_052032125.1 Acidimicrobiia bacterium | reverse complement strand
CTACTCACTACTCACTACTCATTACGGACTCCTCACTACCCTTCCTCCTATGACCATTCGCCGGGCTGGGGCGGCGCCCGAGATTCGTTTGACCGGGCTCGTGGAGCCGTCGTCGGTCCTCACCGAGGACGCCATTCGTTCCCTCGGCTCGCCCGATGCCGACGCACCTGCCGGTTCGCTGGTGGTCGACCTCTCCGAGGTGTTCGTGGACGCCGGCGTCCAGGCCGACGCCACTCACGTGACGGCGGTGAGCGACGACGGCCTGTACACGGCCTCGATCCCGCTCACCGAGGCGACCGCCAAGGGCAGGTTGTTCGTGGGCGCAGAAAGCACGCTCGAGAGATCGCTGGGAGGGCCGTTTCGCCTAACCGTGCCCGAGGGCCGCACGCTCTGTTGGAACGTGAAGGCGGTGGGTGAGTTGCGGTTCACGGACGGCCCCGAGCCGGACAGCGTTCCCGAGAACCCGACGCACTGATGGCGGATCAGGCGAAGGCCTTCGCGGCCCTCATCTCGAGCCGGACGACGGAGCTTGGCATCGCCCGTGACGAGGTGGCCGCCGACCTCGACGTGATGGTCTCCACAGTCGAGGGTTGGCTCGACGGTTCCGCCTTCCCCGATGACGACGAGATCGAGCGCCTCGGCCGGGTCCTTCGGCTTCCTCGTTCCCTGCTGCGGGAGGCTCGGCGGAGGTCCCTCGAGGCTGCGCCGGTACCAGAGCCGGAGGACGAGCCCGAGCCCGAGCCTGCGCTGGTCTCCCCGGCGACGCTCGAGGAACCCGTGCCGCTGCCTCCGCCGGTGTCCGACCCGACCGAGCTGTTCCCGGCGACCGAACGTCGGGAAGCCGTATCCCGCGCCGCCGAAGCGATCACCACGCCCTGGCGCATGCTGCTCGATCGGCTCGAGCGGCGTCGTGCATCCGATCGGGCGCCGACCAAAGAGCCGTCCTACCTCGAGGACCAACGCCAGCTCGTCACCTACCGGACGCGTGCTGCCCTCACCGCCGGGGGCGTGCTGGTGCTCGTGCTCCTGCTGCGCTGGGTGCTGGGTGGGTTCGGTGCGGCGCTCGGCGAGCTGTGGAACTCGCTCACCGGGGCGTTCTGACCGACCGACTTGACCACGGACAGTTGTCAAATACCACTTTCAGTGGTACAACGTACAGGCGGGCGGAGGCCGTACGAGAAGGCAGCGTATGGCACGAGAAGGCACGGCAGCAGAAGGCACGGCAGCAGAAGGCACGGCATCGAACGCCACGCCCGACGCCAAGCCCGTTCGAGCCTGGTCCCCGTACCGTAAGGACGACGAGCACGTCGTCGTGCGGCTCACCACTGAGGATGACGGCAGGGTCAAGCGCGGCGATGACGCGTGGGATCCGGTCGAGAAGACCGAATACCTCACGCACGTCGGCGAGATCCCACCCGCCGAGACGCTCATCCTCGAGGTGCGTCGCCACACGATCGACGATCGTCGGGAGCCGGACCGGACCTGATCCGCCCGCACGCTGGACCGGGTGTCGGTGGCCGCGCCGCTCCGTGGGGGCGCCCGGTCACAGCGTGCGGGCCAGCAACAGCAAGCCGGCGGCGGACGAGATGGTGAGCGCCCCGATGCGGAGCGGGGCGCCCTCCACGCGCTCTCTGAGACCTCCGCTCAGCAGATAGCCGGCGAACATCGCCGGCATGAGCACGAAGGCGAGCTGCACCGGCCGCCACGACAACTGCCCGGCGACGCCCAGCGCCACCAGGTTCGTGAACTGACCGATGAGGAAGATCAGCGCCAGCGACGCTCTGATGACCGGGCCCCGATCCCGGTGATAGAGGAGCGCCAGCGGCGGCCCGCCGATCGCCGACGCCGCTCCCGTGATCCCGCTGGTCAATCCGACCGCGAACTTCGTGAACCGCGTCTTGGTGATCGTGGCGCCCGAGCCGATGATCACCACGGCGCCGAGCACCACGATGGCGATGAACCCGTCCAGGAAGCGGCGACTGACGGATGCCAGCAGTGCGGCGCCCAGGAAGGCTCCGGGCAGACGACCGGCGATGAGCCATGGGAACTGGTGCAGGTCGGCGTGATGCCGTTCCCGGCGGAACGTCATCGCCGTCAGCGGGATCCCCATCACGATCGTCGGGATCGGCGTGAGGTCGGGATCGAGGAGCGCCAGGACCGGGACTGCGACGATGTTGAACCCGAAGCCGATCGAACCCTGCAACGCCGCTCCCACGCCCACGATCGCCAGCGCGACCAGCAGCGACGCAAGTGGGAGATCGAGGACGGTCACGGCGGCCGATCGGGCGGGCGGCGGAGTATGACATGCATGGGGCAAAAGCCCTTGCCTCCGCGCCCATCTCTGCGATGATGGCATCACCAGAGAAAGGAGGTGGTCCGACTTGACTGACTGTTTATCGAGGACTCTGGAGGTGGCCGAGCGCTAAGCGGCCACGAGGGTCGCTTCCCGCACGGGGCCTCGCCCCGGATGGGTAGGTGGCGACTCCAACTCGGACCACCGGATTCGCTCAGCCCACGCGCTGGTCCTCGCGTGGCAGATCACCACTGAAGTGCGAGCGGATCTCGAGATATACGAAGAAGCGCCCCCGTTCGGGGGCGGTTCCTCGTGGT
>JBPEXB010000090.1:0-3445 GCA_052032125.1 Acidimicrobiia bacterium | reverse complement strand
TCGAAGATGGGGACCCCGGTGGTGCCCTCGCTGATCGCCCGGCCGTTGAGGGTCATGCCCTCCTTGGTCGCCGGCTTCGAGAACTTGACGAACGTCCGGGTGTCCTCGGGCGACCAGAGGTTGATGCTGAACGAGCCGCCCTGGCTGATCAGCCGGTGGGTCACCGCCGAGTTGTCGACGCCGATGCCGATCAGCACCGGCTCCATCGAGAGCTGGGTGATCCACGACGTCGTCATGGCGTTCCACTCGTCCCCGGCCCGCGACCCGACGAGGGCGAGGGCATTGGGGATCTTCCACGTGACGCGGTTGGCGAGTTCCGGATCGACCATCTCAGCTCCCTGGCAGCTCGAAGCCGACCACACCTCCGGGGCCGGGCTCGGCCCAGATCGTACCGCCATGTGCCTCGACCAGCCCCTTGGCGATGGCCAGGCCGAGACCGGCACCGCCGCCGGCCCGGGAACGAGCAGGATCTGCCTGGCTGAAGGTGGCGAACGCCCGGTCGACGAACTCGGCCGGGAACCCTGCTCCCTCGTCGCGCACGAGCACCCGCGCCCGGGCGCCGTTGGAGACCTGCACCGAGATCGTGCTGTCGGCCGGGGCGTGCCGGATGCCGTTGTCGATGAGATTGCGGATCACCCGGCTGAGGGCGTGCGGGTCGCCGGCGGTCGCCACCGCACCGTCGGCGTCGAGTGCCAGGCGCACAGACGATCGCGCCGCCAGCGGCGTCATCGCCTCGACGGCCTCGTCGGCCACCTCGGCGAGGTCCAGCGCGATGCGCTCGAACTCGATCTCGCCCGCTTCGAGCCTCGTCATCAGGAAGAGGTTGTCGACCAGGCTGCCGAGCAGGTCGAGGTCCTTGCCCATGGCCTGGTAGAAGCGCTCGGGATCGCCCGCCACCCCGTCCTGGAGCGCCTCGACGGCGGCCTGGAGCGAGGCCAGCGGGGTCCGGAGGTCGTGCGACACCGAGGCCAGGAACTCCCGGCGGGCGGCGGCCAGGCGGGCGCCGTGCTGCTCGGCCTCGTGCAGCGCCCCCACCATCTGGTCCATCGACGAGGCGACCACGCCGACTTCGTCCGACCGGGCGACGCCGATGTCCTCGGGCCGCTCGCCGCCCCCCACCCTCCTCGCCACGTCCGCCAGCCGCTCCAGATCGGCGGTCAGTGGCCCGGCCAGCGCCAGGGACAGCGCCACCGCCAACGCCACGCCCAACGTCAGGGCGATCGCCAGCAGGCGCAGGTCGTGCGACGACGAGAACATGAAACCCGACGAGAGGCCGACCGAGACCGCCGCCACCGACACGGCCGCCACCGAGACGATGAACACGCCCAGCCGGATCGACCGAGCCTTGGGCATCACCCTCCGGATGACGAGGGACGCCACCACGGTCACGAGGATGGCGCCGAGATAGATGGCGATGAGCACCCGGCGTTCGCCCCAGGTGGGGCGCATGATCACCTCGGTGGCCAGCACCCCGCCGGCCAGGATGGCGGTCAGCGTCCAGAAGAACCTCATGGGTCGAACCGGTAGCCGACGCCCCAGACGGTCTTGATCCACTCGGGGTCGGCGCCCAGCTTCTGGCGGAGGCGCCGGACGTGCACGGTGACGGTGGCCGGGTCCTGCCAGTCCGCCGACGAGTCCCAGACCTGTTCGAGGAGCTGGGCCCGGGAGAACACCTGGCCCGGCGAGGCCGCCAGGAACGCCAGCAGCTCGTACTCGCGACGGGTCAGGTCGATCGCCGTACCGTCGACGCAGACCTGGCGGGTGCGGTTGTCGATCGTGAGGGTGCCGAACTCGAGCACCTCGGCTGCATCCTTCACGGTGGTTCGCCGGAGCACCGATCGCACCCGGGCGCTGAGCTCCCGAGGCGAGAACGGCTTCGGCACGTAGTCGTCGGCTCCGAGCTCCAGGCCCAACACCCGGTCAGGCTCCTCGCCGCGGGCGGTCAGGAGGATGACGGGCACGTCGGTGCGGTCACGGAGCCTGCGCAGCACCGTCAGGCCGTCGATCTCGGGCAGCATCACGTCGAGGATGACGAGGTCGGGGTCGTGGTGCTGCATGTACTCGAGGGCGGCCCGTCCGTCCTCGACCGACGTCACCTCGAAACCGTCGCGTTCGAGGTAGGTCTGCACGACCTCGCGCACCATCGGCTCGTCGTCGACGACCAGCACTCTCGATCCGTTGGCGGTGCTCACGGGAGCATCGTACGAGATCGGCCTCCCTCCACACGACCACCCTGCGTGAGTTTCGGGATTGTTCAGCCACCCTCTGGGCAGGCATCGAGCGGCCTCCCATGCCTAGATTGGCCTCGTGCATCTCCTCGTGACGACTGCCGGCGTGCTCCCTCCCGAGCCGGTCGCAGACTTCGCGTCGCTCATGCTCTCGGGGGGAGGGTCGGTCACCGTCATGAGCGTCGTCCCGGCGCCGCGCCAGTTCCTCGAGGATCTCGTGACCGAGGAATGGCGGCCTTTCGACGACGGCGACGAGCCGCCGGCGGCGACCGCCGACGAGTCCGAGATCCACCGGTACGTGCAGGAACGCGGCAACCGCCTGGTGGCGCCGGTGGTGGCGGCGCTGAACAGCCGCGGGTTCGAGCCGGCCGTCGTCTTCGTGGAGTCCGACGATCCTGCCGAGGCGATCGTGGAGGTGGCCGAGCGCATCGGCGCCGGCGCCATCGTGATGGGCGCCACCCGTCGCCTGTTCACCGAGTCGGCCTGGACCAGTGTGTCGATGAAGGTCACCGCCGACTCGAAGTTGCCGGTGCTGCTGATCCCGGCCCCATCCAAGCCGCCGGCGGAGGACGAGTTCGACTACTCGGAGTTCTCCTCGGACGAGTCCGGCTGAAGCGCCAGCTCGAAGCTCGCCCCGCAATACCCGAGCACCGAGTCGCGGGCTCGCAAGGTCACCCGCTCGACCGTGGACGGCACCTCGACGCCCGTCAGGGTGCGGGTGAACGGCTGCTCGTTCTCGTGCGGATGGGCCAGCTCCCGCACGCCCAGGCTCACGCCCTGCTCGTCGAGCACCTCCCAGGCGTCGGCGTACTTGTCCCACCCGGTCTCATCCGACGACACCGTCGCCGAGAACGTGTAGGTGCCGTCGCCCGTCGGCGTGGCGGAGGCGTCGATGACGTCGGCACACTCGCCGGACGGGGCCGCCGTCGATGCGAGCGTGATCGTGCTCGGTCCTCCCTCGGCTGCCTCTTCGGCCGTGCCGCAGGCGCCCAAGAGCAGGACGAGGGCGGTCAGGAGCGCAGCTGATCGCCGAGGCGAGGAAGGAAGTGGAGCCATCCGTCCAAGTATGACTGGGCCTCCTCGGCCGAGCCAGCGCTGTGCTCGATGGTCACCTCGGCGCCGTGACCAGAGTCGGCGGCGGCGATCGCAACAGTCCTGGCCGGCTGATCCTCGTGGTCCCAGGCCCACGTGAACGACAAATCCCGATCGGCCAGGCC
>JBPEXB010000009.1:0-4636 GCA_052032125.1 Acidimicrobiia bacterium | reverse complement strand
TCACGGTGGCCGGGAACGACCACACAGCCGTCGGGGAGAACGCCGAGCGGATCACCGAGACGCTCGCCGCCCTCGACCAGCCGGCGGGGTTCGAGACGCTGATCGCCGGTCCCGCCAGCCTCGAGAACGAGATCATCCACCTCGCCGAGGAGGGTCTGCGTCGCGGCGAGACCATCGGGCTCGCCGTGGCGCTCGTGGTGCTGGTGCTGGTCTTCGGCGCGGTGGTCGCCGGTCTGATCCCCATCCTGCTGGCGGTCATGGCGATCGCCGTGTCACTCGGCGCCGCCGCACTCATCGGCCAGGTCTACGACCTGTCGTTCTTCATCACCAACATCGTCACGATGATCGGCTTGGCGGTCGGCATCGACTACTCGCTGTTCATCGTCTCGCGCTACCGGGAAGAGCGGAGAACGGGCCTCGACCGTGTCGACGCCATCGCCAGGGCGGGTTCCACGGCCGGCAAGGCCGTCCTGTTCTCGGGCCTGACGGTGGTCCTGGCGCTGACCGGCATGCTGCTGATCCCCGACACCGGCTTCCGGAGCATCGGCATGGGAGCCATCCTCGTGGTGGTCGTCGCCGTGGCCGCGTCGCTGACGCTGCTGCCGGCGGTGCTGGCGCTGCTGGGTGATCGCATCGACGCGCTGCGCATCCGGGGCCGGCGGCCCGCGCAGTCGGGCCGTAGCTCCCGATTCTGGGATCGCACCACCAGAACCGTCATGGCCCGGCCGGTCGTGAGCTTGGTCGCCGCCGGGGGGCTCCTGGCGCTCGCCGCCCTTCCCTGGTTCAACATGAGCACCGGGTTCAACGGCGTCAGCACGCTCCCGGACGAAGCGGCCTCCAAGCAGGCGTTCCTGGTCCTGGAGCGAGAGTTCAGCGGTGGCCTCGGCTCGCCCGTCGAGGTCGTGATCGACGGCCGCATCGACGAGGACGTGTTCGTCGCGATGGCCGAGTTGCAGGACCGTCTCGCCGACGGAGTCGCAGCTGGACCGGCGAGCGTCGAGATCAACGACGAACGCAACCTGGCAGTCGTCTCCTTTCCGCTGGCCGGGGACATCGTCGATGCCGAAGCGCTGGAGACCGTGCGCGAGCTTCGGGACGGGATCGTCCCGGCCGTCTTCGCGAGCCTGCCCGTCGACGTGCACGTCGGAGGCGTGTCCGCCACCAACCTCGACATCCTCGAGGCTCAGGGCGTCTACACCCCGATCGTGTTCGTCTTCGTGCTCGGCCTCTCGTTCGTGCTGCTGACCGTGGCCTTCCGATCGCTGGTCGTGCCGGCCAAGGCCATCGCGATGAACCTGCTCTCGGTCGGCGCCGCCTACGGCCTGGTCGTGATGTTCTTCCAGGTCGGTGAGGGGCCGGGGTTCGTCAAGACGATCGCCGAGTGGCTCGGGTTCGTGCAGGTGACGTCGGTGGAGGCCTTCCTCCCGCTGTTCCTGTTCACGGTGCTCTTCGGCCTCTCGATGGACTACCACGTGTTCCTGCTCAGCCGGATCCGCGAGCGGTTCGGCGCCACCGGTGACAACAGCGAGTCGGTGGCCTACGGGCTCCGAACCACCGGATCGCTCATCACCGGAGCGGCGGCGATCATGGTGGCGGTCTTCGCCGGTTTCGCGGCCGGCTCACTCGTGGGGCTCCAGCAGATGGGCTTCGGCCTGGCGGTGGCCGTCGCACTCGACGCGACGGTGGTCCGGTCGGTACTGGTGCCGGCCACGATGAAGCTGCTGGGCGACCGCAACTGGTACCTGCCCGCCTGGCTCGAGTGGCTGCCCCGGGTGAACATCGAAGGCACGCCCGTCGTGGCCGAGGCCGAGGTGCTGCCCGAGTACGTCCCCGCTGCGTGATCGGCGAGGTCGTCGAGGTCGATGGGGTGCCGTTCCGGCACCCCATCGACGCGTTCAGCCGGCCGAGAACCGGAGGGTCATGCAGACGCTGTTGGGAACGGGCAGGTAGTCGCCGAACGGCTCGCACTCGACGAAGCCCATCGAGGCGTAGAGGCGGCGAGCCGGTTCGAAGGCGTCCATCGTCCCGGTCTCCAGGCTGACTCGCGTGGCCCCGCTGCGGCGGGCGCTGGCCACGAGATGCTCGACCATCGCCCTGGCCACCCCTCTCCCCCGGGCCGCGACGGCCGTGTGCATCGACTTGATCTCTGCGTGATCAGGGTCGAGGCGGCGCAGGGCCCCCACTCCCAAGAGGCGACCCTGCTCCCTGATGCTGAAGAAGGAGATGTCGGGGGACTGCAAGCCGCCGTGGTCGAGGGCGTGCACGTGGCCGGGCGGCGTGTGCTCGTGCGAGAACGCCAGGTGCTCGTCGAGCAAGGCCACCACGTCGGGTGCCGTCGGATCGTCGGGTGTCACGGCGAACTCGGACATGCCCGCATTGTCCCATCCGAGCGGAGCCGCAGCCGGTCGCGGCATCGGTAGGATGCCGCCTTCCAGGGAGGCACCCACATGCTCTCGGTCCGTGATCTGAGCAAGCGGTATGGCGACGTCGTGGCACTCGACGGAGCGACGTTCTCCGTGAAGCCGGGTCGGATCCTCGGGTTCCTCGGGCCCAACGGCGCCGGCAAGACGACCACCATGCGGTGCGTGTTCGGCCTGGCCCGACCGGATGCTGGCACCGTCACGTGGGACGGCGAGCCCATCGATCGTCAGACCCGGCTCCGATTCGGGTACATGCCAGAGGAGCGCGGCCTGTACCCGAAGATGAAGGCGGCCGAACAGCTGGTGCACTTCGGCCGCATCTCCGGCCTGAGCAGAGCGGAGGCGCACGAGGCGGCCCGTCGGTGGCTCGGGACGCTCGGCCTCGAGGACCGCATTGCGTCGAAGATCGAAGACCTCTCGCACGGCAACCAGCAACGGGTGCAGCTGGCGGCCGCCCTTGTCCACGAGCCGACCCTGGTGATCCTCGATGAGCCGTTCGCAGGGCTCGATCCCCTCGGCGTCGATGCCCTCGCCACCACGCTCCGCGAGCTCGCAGCCGCCGGCACGACGATCGTGTTCTCCAGCCACCAACTGGAGCTCGTCGAGGACGTGTGCCAGGACGTGGCCATCATCCACCGCGGGAAGGTGGTGCTGGAAGGGGAGCTGGAGGCCCTCAAGGCGCGCTCGACGCAGCGCCATCTCGAGATCGTCGTCGACGGGGCGCCGTGGTCACCGGACCTGGTCGGGGCGACGTTCGTGGCGGGTCCCGGCCGCCCGCACTCGATCGTCGACCGCACGGCTCCGATCGAACAGATCCTCGCCGCCGCCAGGGAAGCCGGCACCGTGGAACGATTCGCCTTCGAGCCTCCGTCCCTCACCGATCTCTTCCGTGAGGCCGTCAGCTCGTGAGCACCGTCCGCCAGACCATGCTCCTCGCCCGCCGGGAGTTCCTCGAACGGGTGCGCACCCGTGCCTTCATCATCACGATGGCCATCCTCACCGGGGCCGTGCTCGTCTCGGGTCCCGTCATCTCGCTGCTCGGTGGTGAAGACGAGCCGATCTCGATCGCCCTCGTCGGCACCGAGCCTGCCGGGCTGAGCGAGCTGCTCCCGATGGCTGCCGAGCGGTTCGGGGCCGAGGTGGATCTGGAGCGGCCCGGCGACGTGCTGGCCGCCGAAGAGGCCTTGCGCGACGGCCGGTTCGACGTCGCCCTCGTCGACGGCGTCGAGCTGGTGTGGCACGAGGAACCGAGCTTCTTCACCGGCCAGATCATCCAGTCCGCCATCACCATGTCGCGCCAGCAGGTGGCGCTCGATGAGCTGGACGCCACGGCGGAACAGCGATCGCGCCTGCTCGATCCTCCTCCGCTCAGGAGTCGCACCCTCGTCGCTGACGACCCGAACGAGGAACCACGCCTGTTCGCCGCCTTCGCTGCACTCTTCGTGCTCTACATCGCCATCCTCGTCTTCGGCCAGTTCGTGGCGATGGGAACGGTGCAGGAGAAGCAGAACCGGGTGATCGAGGTCTTGCTCGCCAAGGTCAGCCCCACGCAGGTGCTGGTCGGCAAGGTCGTCGGCATCGGCCTGCTCGGGCTCGGCCAGCTGATCGCTCTCGGCTTGGCCGGCATCGCCACGCTCACCTTCGTCGACACCGACCTGGAGCTTCCCTCACTGGGGCTCAGCGTCGTCGGGTCGGCGCTGCTGTGGTTCGTGCTCGGGTACACGCTCTATGCCTTCGTGTACGCAGCACTGGGGGCGACCGTGTCGCGCCAGGAGGACCTGCAAGGCGTGCTGATCGCACCGCTCCTCCTGCTCATCCCGGGCTACGCCGTGGCCCAGTTCGCCGCCGCCGACGGCACGAGCGCGCTCGCCAGGTGGGGGTCGCTGTTCCCGTTCTGGAGCCCGATCATGCTGCCCTCCCGCCTGGCAACCGGCGACGCCGGCTGGGGAGAGCATCTGGCGGCGATCGTGCTCGTGATGTTGTCGATCTACGGACTGGCCCGCCTGGGCGGAAGGGTCTACGCCGGGGCGCTCATGCGGACCGGCGGCCGCGTCTCGCTCCGCGACGCCTGGCGCTCGGCTGGCGGATAGGGCTGGCGGATGACATCCGCCAGCTTGAAGTTCGCTCTGCGAACTTCGGGGCGCCGTGCAACGGCGCGGCCTGCCCTGCGGGCGGCTGACCCGGGTCCCGGAGCCCGGAGCCCGGAGCCCGGAGCC
>JBPEXB010000089.1:0-12434 GCA_052032125.1 Acidimicrobiia bacterium | reverse complement strand
AAGACCAACATCATCCCGGGTGCCATCGACATCGACGTCGACGTGCGGACCCTCCCCGGCGAGGATCACGACTCGGTCACCGGTCACCTGCGCGAAGCACTGGGAGATCTGGCCGACGAGGTCGACGTCGAGGTGCTGATGAACGACGCCGCCTCGATCTCGCCGACCACGACGCCGCTGTGGGAGAGCCTGAGCCGGGCCGTCGGCAAGCCGTTCGAGAACGCCCGGCTGTCCCCGCAGATGACCGTGGGGTTCACCGACGCCCGCATCTTCCGCGAGATGGGAGCGGTGGCCTACGGGGCGGGCCTCTTCTCGCCGGATCTCGACCCCGGCGACTTCGGCCGCCGGTTCCACGGCCACAACGAGCGCATCGACGTGGAGTCCCTGGCGCTCACCACCCAGCTGTGGATCGACGTCGCGAAGGACCTGCTCGGCTGATCAGGCCAGTTCGTCCTCGATCATCTCCTCGATGACGCCGACCTCCTCGGGGATGTGCTCACGGGTGCGGGCCGCCAGGATCGGGAGGCGCCAGGCCGACACCCGTCCGCGGTCGAGTGGCGCTTCACCCGCATAGGCGGCCAGATACGCCTCAGCGAGCTCGTGCCGACGCTGGGCGATGTCGGTGGCGGCCACCTCCTCGGAGAGCGGCGATTCCGCCAGCAGGAACACGGTGCGGGCGACGTCGGCCATCGGGTCGCCTCGCCGGGCTGCATCCCAGTCGATCGCCACCCAACCGGCCCGCCCCGCCATGACGTTCCACGGATGCAGATCGGCGTGAAGCAGCGTGTCGCCATCTCCCAACTCGCGGAGCCGCTCGTTCACCGCCGCGGCCACCCGGTCGGGCAGCGCCGCCGAGGCCTTTCGCACCCGATCCGAGAAGACCTCCAGTTCGGGGGCGAGCGCCTGGTGGATCGCGGCATGCACCAGCCCCAGGTCACGCATCGCCCCGAAGGGGTCGCCGTCGAAGATCGCCTGCCCGAGCATCGGGCCGCCGAGGTGTTCGTAGACCACCCCTCGCCGCCCCTCCACGTCAACGATCCCGTGGCAAGCCGGCGTCGGAGCGCCCGCCGCGGCGGCGACCGAGGTGACGAAGACCTCATGGTCGGCGGCGTCCTCGCTCATGAAGCTCCGGAACAGCTTCACCACCAGCCCGTCGCCCCACGCGAAGATCTCGGCGGTCCTCCCCTCTCCGATCCGGTCTCCGAGCGTCATGTCAGAGCGAGAGCTTGAATCCGACGTGGCTCGGCTCGAACCCCAGCGACTCGTAGAACCGCCGGGCGTCGGAGCGAGACTCGTGCACGCTGAGCTGGACGAGATCACACCCGTCGGCCGCCGCCCGGGCGATGACATGTTCCAGCAGCTGCCGGCCCAGTCCGCCACCACGCAACTCCGTGGCGATCCGCACGCCTTCCACCTGGGCGCGTTTGGCACCGCGCACGGCCAGCCCCGGCAGCACCATGTACTGGACGCACCCGACCAGCCGCGGGCCGTCCGGGCCGACGCGCTCCGCCACGATCACGTCGTGGCCGGACTCGTGCAGCTCGGCGAAGGCACTCCGATACCGCTCGTGGACCTCGGTCCCCACCAGCTCCCGCTGGGCGCCCAGGTAGTCGTCTGCCAGCAACTCGATGACGGCCGGGAGATCGTCCTCGACGGCCGACCGAAAGCGCAGCTCGTCGGTGCTCATCGGGCGGGAGCGTACCGACGGCCTCAGAAGAGGGTCGACTCGCCCCGCTCGAGGTTCAGCAGGAACTCCTTGCGATCCAGACCGCCCGCGTACCCGCGCAGGCTGCCGTCGGCTGCCACCACCCGGTGGCATGGGATGACCACCGGGATCGGGTTGGCGCCCAGGGCCTGTCCGGTCGCCTGGGCGCCCTTCGGGCGTCCGGCGGCGGCTGCGATCTGGCCATAGGTCCGCACCTCGCCCCGCGGGATGCGAGAGGTGGCCGCCAGCACCCGATCCTGGAACGGGGTGATGAGCGAACGATCGAGCGGCATGCTGAAGAAGCGCAGGTGACCTGTGAAGTAGCCGTCGAGCTCCTGGCGCACCGAACGCACCGCCGACGGGAGATCGATCAGGTTCGGCGTCACCTTGGCGGCCACCCGGTCCAGTACCTCGTCTTGGTCTTCGGACTCGAACGCCAGGGCAACCAAGCCTCGTTGGCTCACCACGGCGATGAACTCACCGATCGGTGACGGGACCGGCCCGTACGCCGCTTCGGCCACTCCCTCGCGAAACGCCTGCTCGGCGAACCTGGCGACCACCTGCTCGTGTCCGCCAACCTGGAGATCCTTGAGCTCGTCGACGAGTGTGGGCACCGGCCACGGTTCACTGATGTCGTTCATCACACGTATTCCTTTCTCAGTGCCGCCAGGCCCGCCCGTACGTTCTGACGAGCGGCGGCTTCGGAGATCTCGACCACCTCGGCGATGTCCCGGTAGGACAGGTCGCCCAGGTAGCGCAGGGTGACGGCGGCCCGCTGCTTGGCGGGCAGTGCCGCCACCCGGCTCCACAGGTCGCCGTCACGGGGCGGCGCGTCCTCTCGGCCGGCATCGGGCAGCGTGTCGGAGGGGGTTTCTCGGCGAGCCTTCCGCAGGTGGTCGATGCCCTTGTGGTGGGCGATCGTGAACAGCCAGCTCCGCAGGTTGCGGCCATGACGAAGCTTCGGATAGGCGACGAGCGCCGACATGAGCGCCTCCTGATAACAGTCGTCCATCGCCACCGGCCCCACCAGCCCCCGCAGGTACCGGTACACGTCGCGCCCATGGGCATCGATCAGCGTCTGAAAGGGCGGCAGGCTCATGACAGCGTTACAACGGACGACGGGCGTGTGATGTGAGACCGCACCCGCACATTCCAGCAGCGGCCGGGCCCGCTGGGCGCACCTAGGTGCGAGCCGCGGAGACCGCCTGGGCGAATCGGTGGACCGCTTCGTCGACCTCCTCGGCCGTGATCGACAGCGGCGGTGCGAAGCGGACGACGTCGGGGCGGACCGCGTTGACCAGCAGCCCGTGATCGAGGCAGCTCGCTGCCACCGCGCCGGCGTCCTCGGCATCGAGTACCGCCCCCAACAGCAGCCCCCGACCTCGCACTTCTCGCACGCCCTCGATCGCGACGAGACCCTCGGCCAACTGCGCTCCTCTCGCCACGCAGTTGGACAGCAGGCCGCCGAACTCGATCTCGTCGAGCACCGCCAGGGCGGCATGACTCACCACCGGCCCGCCGCCGAAGGTGGTGGCGTGGTCCCCGTATTCGAATGCGGCAGCTCGCTCGGTGCTGAGGCAGGCGCCGATCGGCAGACCGTTGGCGAGCGCCTTGGCGAGGGTGGCGATGTCGGGCTGAAACCCGAGGTGCTGCCACGAGAACCACGACCCCGTCCGTCCGAGTCCCGCCTGCACGTCGTCGACGATCAGCAGCACGTCGCGTTCGTCGCAGAGGGCCCGTACCGCCCGCAGGTAGCTCTCGTCGAGCGGCACCACGCCGCCCTCCCCTTGCGTCGTCTCCAGCATGACGGCCGCGGTGGTCTCCCCGACCGCAGCCTCGAGCGCCTCCAGATCACCCGGCACCACCTGCGAGAACCCGGTGGGGAGCGGCTCGAAGGTGGCCTGCTTGGCAGGCTGCCCGGTGGCGGCCAGCGTGGCCAGCGTCCGGCCGTGGAACGAGTCCAGCAGCGACACCACCTCGTAGCATTCGGGACCTCGCTGCTTCTGTCCCCAGCGCCGGGCGAGCTTGATGGCCGTCTCGTTGGCGGTGGCGCCGTCGTTGGAGAAGAACACCCGGTCGAGGCCGCTGAGCCCGATGAGCCGTTCCGCCAGCTCGACCTGGGGCTCGGTGTAATAGAGGTTCGAGACGTGGACCAGCTCGGTCATCTGCTTGCTGACCGCCGCCGCCACCGAGGCGTTGCCGTGGCCCACCGACACCACCGAGATGCCGGCCAGGCAGTCGACATAGCTCTTCCCGGTGTCGTCCCACAACCACACGCCCTCGCCTCGCACGATGGTGACCGGGATGCGCCGGTAGGTCTGCATCAACGCCGCCGCCTCGCGCTCTGGCAGGCTCATGACGTCCCTCCGTTCGGCGTGATCATGGTCCCGATCCCCTCCGGGGTGAACACCTCGAGGAGCACGGCGTGCTGCATGCGCCCGTCCAGGATGTGGGCCTGGGCGACGCCGTTGTCGAGGGCCTCCGCACACGACTCGAGCTTCGGCAGCATGCCGGCCGAGATCCCTCCTCCGTCCAGCAGGTCGCGCAGCTCAGCTGCGGTCAGCTTCTGGATCAGGCTGTTGTGGTCACCCAGGTCGCGATACAGGCCTTCGACGTCGGTGAGGTAGATCAGCTTCCGTGCCCCGAGGGCCTGCGCCAGCGCCCCGGCGGCGGTGTCGGCGTTGAGGTTGTAGACCTCACCGTCCTCACCCTTGGCGAGCGGCGCCACGACAGGTAGCAGGCCGCGATCGAGCATCCCGTCGATCAACTCGGGATCGACCTTGGTGATGTGGCCGACGAAGCCGAGGTCCGGATCGCGCTGGCGGGCCGTGAAGAGCCCGCCGTCGATGCCCGTCACGCCGACCGCTTTGGTGCCTTGCTCCGACAGCAGCCGGACGATGTCCGGGTTGATCTCACCGGCCAGCGTGGCCTGCACGACCCGGATGGTCTCGGCGTCGGTCACCCGCAGCCCGCCGACCCACTGCGGCTCCACCCCCGCTTGACCCATCGCCCGGGTGATGTGGGGACCGCCGCCGTGCACGACCACCGGGCGAAGCCCCACCAACTTCAAGAGGGCGACATCGCCGGCGAAGCTGGCGCGCAGATCCTCGTCGACCATGGCCGATCCGCCGTATTTGATCACGACCGTGGCCCCGGAGAACTCCTGGATGTAGGGCATCGCCTCGGTGAGGATGCGCGCCTTGCCCATGGTCGTGGCGATGCGCGACCGATCGGCCGAAGGGGCCGTGTGACCGGTGGCCATCAGCTGCGCTCTCCGTTGAAGCGGACGTACTCCGGGGTGAGATCGGTGGTGACGATCGTCGCCCGACCAGGGCCGCCGCCCACCGTCAGGTCGACGGTGAAATCACCTGTCTCCAGCGCGGCCAGCAGCGCCTCCTCGTCGTGCCCGACCGCCACCCCGTGCTCGGCCACGGTCACGCCGGCGTACCGCACGCCGACCGCCAGCGGGTCGACAGGGTGACCGGCCACGCCGAGGGCCACGAGCAGCCGGCCCCAGTTCGGGTCGCCGCCGTAGAAGGAGGACCGCACGAGCGCCGCGTCAGCCACGGCCCGGCCGAGGTGGCGGGCGGTGGCGTCGTCGGAGGCGCCGGTGACCTCGATGGTGACCACCCGACTGGCCCCCTCGGCGTCGGCGGCCATCTGCCGCACGAGGTCGAGACAGACCTCGGTCAGGTGGCGCGTGAACCCGGCCGGATCCGGCTCGACGCCGGAGTCTCCCGACGCCAGGATCGCCACGGTGTCGTTGGTCGACTGGCACCCGTCGATGTTGAGGCAGTGGAACGTCACGTCGACCGCCTCCCGCAGGGACTTCTGCAGCGTGGGCGCATCGACCACGGCGTCGGTCGTCAGGAAGGCCAGCATCGTCGCCATGTCGGGCCGGACCATCCCGGCTCCCTTGGCCATGCCGCCGATCGTGTAACCGTCGGCCCGCGTCGTCGCTTCCTTGGTCACCGAGTCGGTCGTCACGATCCCGGCTGCCGCCGCGGTTCCGTGCTCCGGTGAGCTCCCCAGACCTGCCGCGACCTGGTCGAGACCACCGACCACTCGATCCGTCGGCAGGAGCGGGCCGACCGGTCCGGTGGTCGACACCAGTACGTTGGATGACGCGATGCCGAGACGCTGCGCCGCGGCGGTCGCCACCTCGTCGATCGCCGCGCGACCGGCTGCCCCGGTCCCGGCGTTGGCGCACCCCGACACCACCACCACCGCTTCGAGCATCCCGTCGGCGATCGCCTCGCGGCCGGCGTCGATGGCCGGCGCGGCCGTGGTGGAGGTGGTGAACACCGCAGCTGCTTGCGCCGGGCCATGCGCTCGGAGCAGCGTGAGATCGAGGACGCCGCCCGCCTTCACGCCGCACGGCACACCGGCGGCTGCGAACCCGCCTGCCGCCACCACGCTCACGGTAGGAACCCGGCCAGCGGCAAACCGGCCTGCTCGGGCAGGCCCAGGGCCAGGTTGGCGCACTGCACGGCTTGGCCGGCTGCGCCCTTCAGGAGATTGTCGATGGCGACCAGGACGATCACCCGGCCGGTGCCACGGTCCTCGACGGCATGGATCAGCGCCCGATTGGAGCCGGTCACCCAGCGGGTCTGGGGAGGTTGATCGATCACCTCGACGAAGGGGCTCTTCGCATAGGCATCACGGAGGATCTCCGCCGGGTCCGACCCGCCGCTCGACGCCGCCGAGCAGGTGGCGAGGATGCCGCGCTGGATCGGCACCAGGTGAGGCGTGAACTGCACAGGGATGGATGCACCGGCCGCCAGCTCGAGTCCCATCTCCATCTCGGGGCGGTGTCGGTGGGTGGCGACGCCGTAGGCCCGGGCGCCCTCGGCGACCGCGCCGAACATCAGGTCCGATCGCGATCCGCGCCCGGCGCCGGTCACCCCGGTCAAGGCATCCACGACGGCCGGGCCTTCGATGGCTCCCGCCCGGTACAGCGGAGCCAGGCCGAGCAGCGCCGAGGTCGGGAAGCACCCCGGCACCGCCACCCGACGCGCCCCTCCGAGCAGATCTCCGAAGAGCTCCGGCAGGCCGTAGGCCCAGGCCCCGAGCTCCTCAGGCAGTGGATGGGCCGTCCCGTACGCCGCTTCGTACCGCTGCGGATGGTCGAGGCGGTAGTCGCTGCCGAGGTCGAACACGGCGATCCCCGCCTCGGCGAGGCGGGCGCCCACCTCCCACGAAGCGCCGTGCGGCAGCGCCAGGAAGGCCGCATCGAGCGAGGAGATGTCGTCAGGGATCAGTGGCCCGAGCAGGCGGTCTCCACCGGTCAGGTGCGGATGGACCGAGCCGAGCGCTGAACCCGCCTGGGTGTGCGCGCCGAGGTGACCGACCTCGAGGGTCGGATGGTCGTCCACCAGACGAACCAATTCGCCTCCGGCGTAGCCGGAGGCGCCCACGATCGCGACTGAGATACCCATGTGGTCTGCATGATCATACGCACGCTTGCATAATCATGCAAGATGATGACTGATACCCCGGCGCGTCAACGATCTGGCCCCGACTCAACTCACAGACCGTCATAGACTGGACGAGCCCGGGACACCCTCCGGGCCGCCGCCGTCCAGGTCCGTCGCCGCTCAGCCCAAGCGGGACTTCAGCAGGCCAGGGCGCCGACCGAACATGAACACATCCGCAACGGTCGAGGAGTCCGACAACGTGCCCAAGGTCAGCATCGGCCTCCCGGTCTACAACGGCGAACAGTTCCTGGCGCGAGCGATCGAGTCGCACCTCGCCCAGACCTTCACGGACTTCGAGTTGGTGATCACCGACAACTGCTCGACCGACGGCACCGAGCAGATCTGCAAGGACTTCGCCACCAAGGACTCGCGGGTCCGCTACATCCGCAACGAAGAGAACCTGGGGGCGGCGGGCAACTTCCAGAAGGCGTTCCATGAGAGCACCGGGCCCTACTTCCGCTGGGCTGCGCACGACGACTACATCGCTCCCACCTATCTCGAGCGCTGCGTCGAGGTCCTCGACCGGGAACCGGACGCCGCCATCGTGTTCACCGGGATGACGATCGTGCGGGACGACGAGTCGGTGCGCCGTCATTCCGTGCAGCGCATCCCCGGCTCGACTGCCGACACCGCACTGAAGCGGTTCCACTCGGTGCTGTGGCGCCTCAAGGACTGCACGAGCCCCGTGTTCGGCCTGGCCCATCGCGAACTGCTCGAGCAGACCGGCCTGGTGAGGAACTCGCCGGAGCCGGACCGCATCCTCATGGCTGAGCTGAGCATGTTCGGCGGCATCCATCAGATCGAGGACCTGCTCTTCTACCGCGGCCTGGCCGACAACCACTACAGCCGTGACAACTGGGCCTGGCTCAACCCGAAGAACCGGGGCACGGCCAAGCGGGGCTGGCTGCGGGTCAGCCAGCACTACCTCAACGCGATTCGCCAGGCCGACGTCAGCGCGGTGACGAAGTGGCTGATGCGCCTCGACATGGCGCTCGCCTTCGCCTGGCGGCGGCCGTATTTCCGCATCCGCATGTTCTGGCGCCACAAGATCCGTCCGCCCAAGCACATCCGCGAGTACGCCAAGACGCACGGCACGACCAACTGAGGCCGTGCTCGCTCACAGCTCCGGTGGAATCAGCTCCATCTGCGGGATCGCCGGCACCTGGCGGTCGAACAGCCACCCGTCGAAGAAGTCGTCGAGCTCCTGGCCGGACACCTCTTCCATCACGGCGATGAAGTCGGCGGTCGTGGCGTTCGCATACCCGAACCGGTCGGCGTAGAGCCGCATCCCGTCGAAGAACGCCTCGTCGCCCACCTCCAGGCGCAGAGCGTGCAGCGTCAACGCCCCCCGCAGGTAGACGGCCCCGTTGAACAGGTTGTTGGCGGGCGGGTCGCCGATCGGGGGGAAGTTCTGATCGACGAGGTCTCGGACCTGGGCGATCACGATCCCGTCGTCGAGAAACTGCTGGCCCGAGACGAGGGCGTAGTTCGACCGCACCAGTTCGTCCGGTCCATCCGCGCCTCTGGCATGGGCGGACCACAGCCACTCGGCGTAGGTGGCGAAACCCTCGTTCAGCCAGATGTCCCGCCAGTCGGAGAGGGTCACGCTGTTGCCGAACCACTGATGCGCCACCTCGTGCGCGACGATGAACTCCGCGTAGCTCTGGGCCCCGATCCCAACCGGGAACGTCGAGAGGGTCTGGGTCTCGAGTGCGGCGAACGACCCGATGCTCGACTCCACCACCAGCGCCCCGTAGTTCTCGAACGGATACGGCCCGAACAGCTCCTGGAAGAAGTCGATCATCTCGCCTTGGCGGGCGAAGGCGTTGCGCACGCCGTCGCTGACGTCGATGTCGATGTAGTCGCGGATGGGCACGCCGGACTCGGACTCTCCGACGATGCGCTCCAACTCACCGATCCCCAGTGCCACCAGATAGGACGCCATCTGGTGATCGTGCTCGAACACGAAGACCGTGTTGGCCCCGTCCTGGAATGTCTCGACCAGCACTCCGTTGCTGGCCGCCGTCAACGGGGGAGGCACCCCGATGCTGATCGAGTACGTCGCCTTGTCGAGGGGATGGTCGTTGACGGGGAACCAGGAGCTGGTGGCGTCCGGCTCGGCCATCACGTAGACCGTGTTGCCCTCGCCGAACCACCCGATGCGCTCGGGGAGCGCTGCCGACGGGAAGCGGTTCGGCAGCCCGGCGTAGGTCACCTCGACCACGAACGTCGCACCCATGGCGATCCGAGTCGGTGCCTCGATGATCAGCTCGAGCGACTCCTGGCGGAACTCCGCCGGGACGCCGTCGACCGTCACCCGGGAGGCGGTCAAGGCCGCCATGTCGAGGTTGAACGCCGAGAGCTCCTGGGTGGCGATCGCCGTCATCGACGCCGTGCCCGCCAGAGTCCCGTCGTTCGGGTTGAACCGGACGTCCAGCTCGTAGTGCTGGGCGTCGTAGCCACCGTTGCCGAGCCGCGGATACAGCGAGTCGCCCAGCCCGGGGGCTCCGGCGTCCGCCGGTCGCGGCAGCGTGGTGGCCGCCACGGTCGAGGTGGTGGCCTCCTGCGCGGTCGTGGCCGAGGTTGCTTCGCTCTCGGCGGTGTACGGCGCCGAGCGCGGGAGGTCGTCGTCGCTGCGGAGGAACACGACGAGGCCGGCGGCCACCACCGCTGCCACCAGGACCAGCGCCAGCAGCGTCGTGCGCCGGCTCATGAAGGGGGCGGTCCAGGGTCGGGACGACCCTCGGCCAGCGCCCACTCCCGCACCATCTCGAAGGCCTCGGCCGGCTCGTAGGGACCGTCGTCGATGCGCTTCTCGAGCAGCAGCTTCATGAGGACCCCCACCTGCGGCCCGGGCTCGAGGCCGAGGTAGCCCATGACGTCGTTGCCGTCGATCGGGGGCCGGAGGGCATCGAGCTCCTCCTGGGCGCGCAGCTCGACGATGCGCTCCTCGAGCTCGTCGATGCGCCGCTGGATCTGGCGGGCCCGCTTCTCGTTGCCGGTCGTGACGTCACACCGCACCAACTCGTTGAGTTTCGGCAGCAGTTCCCCGGCATCCCGCACGTAGCGGCGCACCGCCGAATCGGTCCATCCCATCTTGAAGGTGTGGGGTCGCATGTGGAGGAAGACCAGCTCCGACACGTCCCGAACGATCTCCTTCGGGTACCGCAGCTCCTTCAGCCGGGCGCGGGTCATGCGGGCCCCGACCACCTCGTGATGATGGAAGGTCACCTTGGGGCCCTCGAACCGCCGGGTGTCCGGCTTGCCGACGTCGTGGAACAGCCCGGCCAGCCGAAGGACCAGGTCAGGGGAGGTCTTGGCCATCACTGCGATCGAGTGGGCGAGCACGTCCTTGTGGGTGTGCAGCGGGTCCTCCTCCATCGCCAGCGCCGGGACCTCGGGGATGAAGTGATCCGCCAGGCCGGAGTCGATCAGCAGCGACAGGGCCGGAGCCGCCCACTCCCCGACCACGAGCTTGGAGAGCTCGTCGCGGATCCGCTCGGCGCTGACGATGTCGATGCGCGCCTGCATCTCCGCCACCGCGTCCAGCTCCTCCTGGTTGGGGTAGAAGCCCAGCTGTGCCATGAACCGGAAGAGCCGCAGCATGCGGAGCGGGTCCTCGGAGAACGAGATCTCGGGGCCGACCGGCGTGCGCAGCGTCTCGCTGGCCACGTCGGCCGCGCCCCCATACGGGTCGACCAGCTCAGGGTGCTCGACGCCGAGCCGCAGGGCCATGGCGTTGACCGTGAAGTCGCGCCGGGACAGATCGCGTTCGATGGAGTCTCCGAAGGTCACCTCCGGTTTACGGCTCTCCTCGACGTAGACGTCGTTGCGAAACGTCGTGACCTCGAAACGTTCGCCGTCCTTGATGGCGCCGATGGTGCCGAAGGTCTCACCCACCGTGTACAGGTCGTCCGCCCACTCGGCCATGACGCCCTTGATCTCCTCGGGCCGCGCGTCGGTGGTGAAATCGAGGTCGGCGGGCCCCTCGTCCGGGTCGATCCGGCCCAGCAGGGCATCACGAACCGAGCCGCCGACCAGGTAGATCTCGTGACCGGCGCGGACGAACCGGTCAGCCAGCGCCGCAGGGGCGCCACCGGTCAACCAGGCGAGTCGTGGGGGGATCATGGGCAGAGGATACGGCGCTCTCGGTCACCAGCCGTCGGGAATGGGGCCGGTGACCGGGTGCCCCGCACCCTCGATGATCGTTCCGTCCTCCAGGAAGGTGTGGCAGGTGGTGATCGTCAGCTGCCAGCCGGGCAGCAGACGCACCGAGCGCAGCCGCCCGCTGCCGCCTCCGGTCGGCGTGGTACCGAGGACTTCGACGTTGTCCTGGCCGGCGAGCCCCATCAGGAAATCCTCGCTCGCCGAATACGTCTCTCCGTCCACCCACACCTGTACCGGACCGGTGTACCGCCGCTCGGGCTCAGCCACCCGGCCGTCGATCGGGGCCGGCTCGCTGAGCCCACCGCCAGGATCGCGATGGCGGATCCAACCGATGCGACGATCGCGGTCCTGGAACCGGCTGCGGGCCCGGGTGGCCATCAGGTAGTTGCCGCCCCCGTTGCCGCGCAGGTCGAGGACCAAACCCGGCGCGTCGGCGGCAGCGTCGATGGCCTCGTCCAGCGGGCCTTCCAGGCTCGTCAGCCACGCCCGGAGACGGACGTACGACCACCCGTTGGCCAGCGTGCGCACCTCGACGGGCTGGGGCCAGGGTTGCTGCTGGTACGCCTCGCGCCACGCCACGCCGCCGGCGGTGCGTAGCTCGGCCAGGGCTCCCGCCGGGCCTCGCAGCGCCGCCAGGCCGACGAGGAGGTCGTGCGAGTGCGGCCGACTCGCGTACTCGGCAGCGAGCCGGGGGACGTCGATGCCGTCCAGCACGTCGCCCGCTCGCGCCCCGGCGGCATGTCCCGGCGTGCCCTCGGGGACCTCGATGAGCACCAGACGGTCGCCATCGCGGCGGGCTCGATAGGGCAGCCGGCCCGGAGCCGTCACGGAACGGACCGCGGTGTGCGGGTCGCCCAGACACGCCACCCATTGCTTCATCGCCGAGATCGGGTCCTCCGCCGCTCGCACCTTCGGCGCCCACACGTCGTGCAGTTGCGCCCACTCGATGCCGTGGAGCTCGAACGAGGGCCACACGCGGTCGATGGACCTGTGCACTCGCGCGATGGCCTCACCGATCGATCCGCAGTCGGCGGCGAAGTGGACGCGGTCGGGCTCGTGCCAGAGATCTCGCAGCAGCGACAGTG
>JBPEXB010000088.1:0-4219 GCA_052032125.1 Acidimicrobiia bacterium | reverse complement strand
GCGTTTCTCGATTTCCCGTTCCTGCCGGCGGGGCTGGTGGCGGTGCTCTGGTTCTCGGTCAAGCTGTTCGCGTTCCTGTTCGTCTACATCTGGTTCCGCGGCACCTTCCCGCGCTACCGCTTCGATCAGCTCATGGATCTGGGCTGGAAGTGGATGATCCCGCTGGCGCTGCTCAACATCTTCTTCACCTCGCTGATCAAGCTGCTCGTCTAGATAGGTATCGACGCCATGGCGATTCAACGCTTTCTCGACAAGATCATGCTGCTCGACCTGTTCGCGGGGCTCGGCATCACCGCCAAGCACCTGTTCAAGAAGAAGGTCACGGTGCAGTACCCGGAGGAGCGGCGCGAGCCGTCGCACCGGTTCCGGGGCATGTTCCGGCTCGACGAGGAGCGCTGCATCAAGTGCACGCTGTGCGCGCGCGACTGCCCGATCGACATCATCTACATCGACTGGCACCAGGAGGCGAACCCGGTCACCGAGAAGAAGGAGAAGGTGCTCGACCGCTTCGACATCGACGTCCAGCGCTGCATGTTCTGCGGGCTCTGCGAGGAGGCGTGCCCGACCGACCCGAAGTCGATCTGGCTGACCTCGAAGACCTACGAGCTGGCGAGCTACGACCGGTGGGAGAACCTGTATGTGGACATCGATGAGTTGCAGGATTGGAAGGTGAGGCCGGCGTACACGGACGACGAGGTCCGCTAGCTTGTCGGCGTCGCCTTCCAGCGGACCGTATCGCCGGGTCCTCGCCGGACGCCGCCTGCGGCGTACACGTCCGTACGCCTCGGAGGCGTCCGGCTGCGGTGCGACGATCCGGCCCACTGGAAGGCGACGGGGAGCGAACCTGCTGGAGCGAGGAGGCTCTGGTTGGAGTTCCTAGTGGCGAACGGGGCTGGGTTGCTCTTCTTCCTGTTCGCGGCGATCGCGATCGGGGGGGCGGTGGGGGTGGTGATGCTGCGCAACCCGATGTACGGGGCGATCTCGCTGCTGGTGACGTTCCTGGCGATCGCGGTGCTCTTCCTGCTGCGGTACGCGGAGTTCGTGGCGATCGTGCAGATCTTCGTCTACGGCGGCGGCATCATGGTGCTGTTCCTCTTCGTCATCATGCTGGTCAATCAGCACCAGCTGATGGAGACCGACAAGTACGGCGGCCACTGGTGGGTCGCGGTGCTCGCCTCGCTGGTGCTGGCGGCGGTGTTCGTCGCCGCCTTCGTGCCGGCGGCGTTCGACGACCCCGAGGCTCCCGCCGCCGCCTTCCGTGACGTCGACGGGGTGACGATGGGCAACTCCGAGGCGATCGCCTGGCAGCTCTACCGTCAGTACCTGCTGCCGTTCGAGATCGTCTCGGTCTTCCTGCTGGTGGCGATGATCGGCGCCGTGGTGCTGGGGCGGAGGCACTAGCGATGCAGCTGCTCGAGATCGGCACGCTGCACTACCTGCTGCTGTCGGCGATCCTCTTCCTGATCGGCACCATCGGCATCGTGGTGCGCCGCAACATGATCACCGTCCTGATGTCGATCGAGCTGGTGCTGAACTCGGTCAACATCAACCTGATCGCCTTCTCCTACGCGCAGGGGGATCTGACCGGCCAGATCTTCGCCATCTTCACCATCGCCGTGGCGGCGGGTGAGGCGGCGGTCGGGCTGGCGATCCTCATCTCGCTCTTCCGCCTCCGCCAGACGACCGAGCTCGACCAGGCTTCGGAGCTCTCCGGATGAGGTGGCTGTGGCTCGTCCCGATGCTCCCCTTCCTCGGGGCGCTGCTCAACGGCGTCGTGCTGCGCGACCGGATCGGCAAGCAGGGCGTCTGGATGGTCGCCTGCGGCTCGGTCTTCGCCTCGCTGCTGGTCGCCATCCTCGCGATCAGCGGCTACCTCGCCAGCGATCTCTACGACGCCCACCAGGGATTCGAACAGGTCCTCTACGAGTGGATCCCGGCCGGCACCATGGCGCTCGGCGACGGCACCTTTGCCGACTGGTCGCTCGAGATGGGCTTCCTGCTCGACCCGCTCTCGTGCGTGATGCTCTTCGTCGTCACCTTCGTCGGCTTCTGGATCCACTGGTTCTCGATCGGCTACATGGACCACGAGCCCGGCTTCCAGCGGTACTTCACCTACCTCAACCTGTTCATGGGCATGATGCTCATGCTGGTGCTCGGCAACAACTTCCTGGTCACCTTCGTCGGCTGGGAGGGGGTCGGCCTCTGCTCGTACCTGCTGATCGGCTTCTACTACGACAAGGAGTTCCCACCCTTCGCCGGGCGCAAGGCGTTCATCGTCAACCGGGTCGGCGACTTCTTCTTCATGGCGGGGATGTTCGCCCTGCTGAGCCGCTTCGGCACCCTCAACTACGGCCGCCTGTTCGGCGCCGTCGGAGAGAACCCGGCGCTGGTGCAGGACGAGTTCGTGCTCGGCCTCACCTTCGTCACCTTCGTCACCCTGGCGCTGTTCCTCGGCGCCACCGGCAAGAGCGCGCAGATCCCTCTCCACGTCTGGCTGCCGGACGCGATGGCGGGCCCGACGCCGGTGTCGGCGCTGATCCACGCGGCGACCATGGTCACCGCCGGCGTCTACATGGTGGTGCGCTCGAACGTCCTCTACCAGCTCGCGCACGGCACCTCGGAGCTGGTCGCCGTGATCGGCGCCGTGACGGCGATCTTCGCCGCCACCATCGGGCTGGTGCAGACCGACATCAAGAAGGTGCTCGCCTACTCGACGGTGTCGCAGCTCGGCTACATGTTCCTCGCCTGCGGCGTCGGCGCCTACACGGCGGCGATCTTCCATCTCATGACCCACGCCTTCTTCAAGGCGCTGCTCTTCCTCGGCTCCGGCTCGGTGATCCACGCGATGGGTGGGGAGCAGGACATGCGGAAGATGGGGGGCTTGCGGGAGCACCTCCCCTGGACCTACCGGACCTTCTTCATCGGCACGCTGGCGATCTCCGGTGTGCCGCTGCTCGCCGGCTTCTTCTCCAAGGACCAGATCCTGGCGGCGACCTTCGTCGACCACAAGCTGCTGTGGGGGGTCGCGCTGATCACCGCCGGGCTCACCGCCTGCTACATGTTCCGGCTGGTCCTGATGACCTTCCACGGCTCCTTCCGCGGCACCGACGAGCAGCGTGATCATCTCCACGAGTCGCCGCCGTCGATGACCGTGCCGCTGATGGTGCTGGCGGTCGGCGCGGTGGTCTCCGGCTACGTCGGCATCCCGCGACTCGGCCACTTCGACATCAACGTCTTCGACCGCTTCGTCGGTCAGGTGGTCGCCCACGTCGGCGATCACGGCGACCATCACGCCAGCCTGCTGGTCGAGCTGCTGTTGATGGCGGTGTCGGTCGCCGTCGCAGCGGCCGGCATCTGGCTCGCCTGGCGCCACTATGGCGCCGATCGCGGCCTCGCGGAGGGGGAGCGGTGGGCGGCGCGCTTCCCCGCCGTGCACCGCTGGCTCTCCAACAAGTACTACGTCGACGAGGCGTACGACGCGACCGCGGTCCGCGGCACCTGGTCGGCGGCCCGCGGCCTGTTCGGCTTCGACAGCCGGTTCATCGACGGCGTGCTGGTCAACGGGTCGCGGCACCTGACGGTGGCGACCTCGCTGCTCTCCGGCTTCTTCGACAAGTACTTCGTCGACGGCGCCGTCAATCTGGTCGGCTGGGTCTCCCGGCTCGGCTCGCGTTTCTTCCGCCGCCTGCAGTCGGGTTTCGTCTCCCAGTACGCCCTGGTGCTGGCGGTGGGGATGGCCGTGCTGGTGTGGTTCTACGTCGTCATCGGGCTGAAGCGATAACGGACTCGAGGCAACCATGTTCGATTGGATACACAACCTCCCGATCCTGAGCATCATCACCTACCTGCCGCTGGTCGGTGCGCTGCTCATCATCTTCTTCATGAACAAGGAGAAGTCCGACTCGATCCGGAGGTTCGCGACCTTCGTCGCGCTGATCGACTTCTTCATCTCGCTGCCGCTCTGGTTCGAGTTCGACCGCACGGGCGAGCTCTTCCAGTTCCGCGAGAGCGCCTCGTGGATCCCGTCGATCGGCGTCCGCTACGAGTTCGGCATCGACGGCATCGCCCTGCTGCTCGTGCTGCTGACGACGCTGCTCGGCGTCATCTCCTTCCTCGCCTCGTGGTCGGCGATCAAGGTCCGGGAGAAGGAGTACTACGTCTTCATGCTGATGCTCCAGACCGGGATGCTGGGCGTCTTCATGGCGATGGACTTCTTCCT
>JBPEXB010000087.1:0-13087 GCA_052032125.1 Acidimicrobiia bacterium | reverse complement strand
CCAGGGAGGGGCCGCCATCCAGGTAGGCGCCGCTGTCCGTACCACAGAGACGATGGGGAGGGTGATGAGCAGCAGCATGTGGCGGTGGCGCCGCGTCGCGACGTCGAGTGCCGTGGCGGCGGCCGTGGTGCTCGCCGTGCCGGCGATGGCGCTGGCCCATGAAGATCAGGTCATTCGCTTTGGCTCGTTCCTGGGCGGGCTCACGCACCCGGTGCTCGGTCTCGACCACTTCCTGGCGATGGTGAGCGTCGGCATCGTGAGCTCCATGGTGGGAGGCCGGGCCATCTGGACCGTGCCGGCCACGTTCGTCGCCATGATGGCGGTGGGCGGGCTGGCCGGTTGGGCCGATCTCGGCCTGGGCTCCGGCGCCATCGAGACCGGCATCGCCGTCTCGGTCATCTTGCTGGGACTCGTCATCGCCGCCGATCGGACCCTCGACGTGCGCTGGGTGATGGGGGCGGTCGTGTTCTTCGGCTTCTTCCACGGCTATGCCCACGGGGCGGAGGTGCCGGAGATCGCTCGACCGGCCGTGTACGCAGCAGGATTCCTGCTCGGGACGGCCTTGATCCACCTCCTGGGCGTGGTGGTCGGTGAGGTGGCGAGACGGTACGGTCGAGGTCGCATCGTGCTGCGGGTCGTGGGGGCCGGCTTCGCCGTCGTCGGTGTGCTGTTCATCGCCGGGGTCCTGTGAGTGACCCGGCCGGTCGGGGAGGAAACGAGATGACCGACGTCGCCCGGCGTCCGTCTGGTGTCGACGGCGTGCCGAGCAGGGTGAAGCGCAAGGTGCTGCTCTGGGAGATCGGCGCCTTCGTGTTCATCATGCTGTTCGGCTCGTTCTTCCATTTCATCTACGAGCTGTCCGGGTTCAATTCGGTGGCCGCTCTGTTCGGCTCGGTGAACGAGAGCTCCTGGGAGCACCTGAAGCTCTTCTTCTGGCCCGGGCTGGTCTTCTTCCTGGTGCAGCACGCCTTCCTCAAGGACGAGGTCAACAACTACTGGTGGGGCAAGGCCCTCGCCCTGCTGGTCACTCCGATCGGGGTGCTGGTGTCGTTCTACTTCTACCTCGGGATCGCCCTGCCGATCTACGGCGAAGGGTTCCTCTGGGCCGACATCTCGACGGGAGCCATCGGCGTGCTGAGCGGGAACATCGTCGCCTACCGCCTGCTGACGGCGCCCGAGCGGCCGAAGATCTTCGACCTGTCGGGTCGGGCGCTCATCGTCGGCATGACGGTGGTCTTCCTGCTCCTGACCTACTTCCCGCCGAGGTTCTTCCTCTTCGACGACTTCATCGGCTACGAGTATCAGGGCGAATACGGGATCCTCGAGGACTACTCCCGCCACCTGGTGTTCACCGACTCCTGATCACCAGCTCCTGATCACTCGAGGACCACCTCGCCGGTGAAGCCGTCGACGACGACGATGGCGCCGTCGGGCAGCGACATGGCGCCGGCCACCGAGACGACACAGGGGATGCCGTACTCGCGGGCCACGATGGAGCTGTGCGAGAGCATCCCGCCCGATTCGGCCACCACGGCTCCCGCTCGTCGGAACAGGGGGGTCCAGCCCACGTCGGAGTACGGAATGGCGAGCACGTCTCCCTCCTCCACCCGGTCGAAGTCGGCCATGCCGGTCACGACCCGAACCGATCCCCGGTAGCGACCCCTCGAGGTCGCCACGCCCTGGTAGACCCCCGACCCGGTCTGGCGGCGGACCGGCACGAAGTCGTCGCCGTAGATCACCTCGGGCATCTCCAGGTCGGCCACTCGATCCATCTCGGCACGGTGGTGGGCGACGATCGCTCGGGCGTCGAGGTCCCCGCCTCGCACGACGTCGCGCAGCTGAGCGAGGTCGAGGTACATGACGTCGTCGGGCCGATCGAGACGTTCACGCTCGACGAGGCGGCGTCCCAGTTCGAGGAAGTGATTGCGGAAGAGCCCGTAGCCGTAGGTGTAGGCGGAACTGATCGCCTCGCGCCGGAGTTGGGCCGTGACCGCCCGGTTGCGCAGCGCCCGCATGGCCGGGCGGCCGATCACGCTCACGTGCGCTTCCGCCGCATCCCAACCGGATGCGCCCTGGCGGGTGGTCTCACCGACTCGGGCCGTCGCCACCCGCAGGACCATCTCGGGTTGCTCGCGCCACGGCGCCACCGAGAAGTCGTTGCCGGAGTCGCTGAAGTGGCCGAACTCGGAGAGGAATCGCCGCAACGCCCCGGCAGCCCGCGGCGAGAGGTCCTCCACCGACTCGGCCGGCCCCTCGGCCTCGAGCTCCTCGGCCAGGCGATCCAGACCGGCGTTCGGGTCCAGCTCCTCGAAGCCGTCGACTCCGCGGGTGAGATCGATCGCCGACAGATCGACGTCGTGCTTCGCGAGGCGCCGCCGGAGGAGCCCCGACGTGACGTTGGCGAGCAGGGGGAGCACGATGTTGGCGTAGGCCGCCCGGGTTCCGAGCTCCATCAGCTCGTCGATCCTCCCGAGGATGGCGTCGTCGGACAGGTCGACCAGCGAGCCGTCGAACCGGGCGTAGTCCCTGCGAAGCGCCGGGATGATCCGCTCGGCCGTGCGGCCGTACCAGGCCTTGCGCATCGCCAGCGCCAGCAACCGGGGCGTCTTGCGGATCGTCGTCGCCGACGGCTTGAACTTCGGCTGCTCGCTGCCCTCCGGAAGGCCCAGGAGGTTCTCGAGCGACGACCGCGGCATCCCGAGCAGCTCGAAGATGTCACCGATCGTGCCCATGTCGAAGTACGAGCGGTATCCGAACTGCTTGGCCAGGTCGGCCGGGGTCAGGTCGTTCGGCCCCACGGCCTCGGTGAACAGCTCGATCCACGCGCGGTTCACGACCGGGACGTTGACCGACCACACCAGCGGCTTGATCAGACCGGGCATGACCTCCTTCGAGATGCGGTTGGAGTAGACGCCGATCTCGTCCAGGCCGGTGATGGGGCGCACCTGGACCGGGCGGACGTGATCGCCATCCCACACCCACTCGATGTCGACCGCATTGCCTCTGGCGTCGGCCACCGCCTGGGTGAGCTCCGCCACGGCGTCGATCACCGAGGGATCGATGTCGCTGTCGGCGGGCGCCTCGACGTAGTCGCCCCATCGCCTGACCCATCGATCAGGTGTGGCGCCCTCCGAGACGAGCTGGTCGCCTCGGCCCCCGACGGCCTCGATCACGGTCTCCCCGAGGCCGGTCACCGGGTTCTTGGAGAAGGCGACGCCCGAGACGATCGGCCGCACCATGTCCTGGATGATCACCGCCATCTCCGGCTCGACGTCGGCGTACGCCTGCGCCCGCTCTGAGCGACCGCTCGCACGGACCTCTTCGATGGCGTCGATCAGTGCTGCGTGCCGCGCGGGCACGTCGAGCACCGAGGCGAACTGGCCTGCGAAGCTGCGCTCGGACCCGTCTTCCACCGAGGCGCTCGATCGCACGGCGAACGGCCCGCCGCGCGCGAGCAGTTCGTCCACCTCGTAGGGCGGCTGGCTGTCAGGAGGGATGACCCACGTGGCCGGCACGTCGAATCCCGCCTGGTGCAGGAAGTGCAGGCCGGCGACCTTGCCGGATGCGTCGGTGAGCTCCTCGAGGGGGATGGGCCTGGTCATGACGGCCGGGAGCGTGCCAGCTCGCAGGCGGCTGTGCCATCTCAGCGAGGCTCGACCACCGCCAGGATCTGATCCGCCTCCACCTGGTCGCCTTCGGCGACCGGCAGGGACGCCACGACCCCGTTGTGCGGGGCGGCCACCGTGTGCTCCATCTTCATCGCTTCCACCACCACGAGCGCGACCCCGGATGCCACCTCGGCGCCCAGCTCGGTCAGCACTCTCACGACCTTGCCGGGCATGGGTGAGAGGAGCGAGCCGGGCTCCACCGCGCGCTCGGGCACCGGAAGCCGCCTCAGCTTCTGCATCGCCACGGAGGCGAGGGCCGTGTCCACCCAGATGCGGTCGGCCACGTGGTGCACCTCGAAGGTCTCGTCGACGCCGCCGCTGCGCAGACGCACGCGCCCGGCATCGGCGGCCATGATCGTGACCTCGTCGCGCGCCTCCCCGTCGATCTCGACGCGCACGGAGTCCCCTGTGATCCGGTAGCCGAGTCGAACGTCTCGGTTCCCGACGCGGTAGGTGTCGATCGTGAGCTGGGAGGGGTTGTTCCGGTAGCCGGACGGCAGCGATGCCAGCACGGTGGCGCTCGCCCGCCGAGCCCGCTCGCCGGCGATCGAGGCGGCCAGCAGCATCATCTCGACCTCCCGGGGATGTGCCAGCGAGGCACTCAGCGCCACCGGATCGCGTCGCTCCAGGAACCCGGTGTCGGTCGACCCGGCGGCGAACTCCTCGTCCTCCAGGACCCGCACCAGCAGCTCTCGGTTGGTGGTGACCCCGTGGATCTGTGCCGACCGCAGGGCAGTGGCCAGCGTGCGGCGGGCGGACGCCCGGTCCGGCCCATGGGCGATCACCTTGGCGAGGAGCGGGTCGTAGTGAACCTGCACCTGCGAGCCCGACTCCACGCCGCTGTCGACCCTGACCGTGTCGGGCATCGTGAACCGGTGAACCGTGCCGATCGCCGGCAGGTACTCGTTGGCGGGATCCTCGGCATACAGGCGTGCCTCGATGGCGTGACCGAAGGGCTCCAGGTGGTGAATCGAGTCGGGGATCGCGAACCCTTCGGCCACCTCGATCTGGAGCCGGACCAGATCCATCCCCGTGACCATCTCGGTGACGGGGTGCTCGACCTGGAGCCGGGTGTTCATCTCCAGGAACGAGAAGGTGCCGTCTTCGTCGAGCAGGAACTCCACGGTGCCCGCCCCGACGTAGCCGACCGCCTTGGCGGCCTCGACGGCGGCGGCCCCCAGCTTCTCCCGCAGCGCCTCGTCGACGGCCGGCGACGGCGCCTCCTCGATCACCTTCTGGTGGCGGCGCTGGATGGAGCACTCCCGCTCGAACAGCGAGATGACCGTCCCGTGCTGGTCGCCGAACACCTGCACTTCCACGTGACGCGGCCTGGTGAGGTAGCGCTCGAGGAAGACGGTCCCATCGCCGAAGGCAGAGGCCGCTTCCCGTGAGGCGCCCTCGACGGCCGCCGCCAGTCCTGCCGCCGTCTCGACCACCCGCATGCCCTTGCCGCCGCCTCCGGCGGAGGCCTTGACCAGCACCGGGAACCCGATGCCGGCCGCCTCGGCCTCCAGGTCGGTGCCGCCGGTGATCTCGATCGAGGCGAGGACCGGCACACCTGCCGACTCCATCAGCCGCTTCGACTCGAGCTTCGAGCCCATCGTTCTGATCGCGGCGGCGGGTGGGCCGAGGAAGATGACGTCGGCCTTGGCACATGCCTCGGCGAACTCGGCGTTCTCGGACAGGAAGCCGTAGCCGGGATGGATGGCGTCGGCGCCGGTGGCCTTCGCCGCGTCGAGGATGGCCTCGATGTCGAGGTAGGAGGCGCTCGGCTCGGGAGGCCCGATCCGCACCGCTCGGTCGGCATCGCCGACGTGAGGTGCCTGCGCGTCGGCGTCCGAGTAGACGGCGACCGAGC
The DNA here is from genome assembly GCA_052032125.1 of Acidimicrobiia bacterium. Classification (GTDB taxonomy): domain Bacteria; phylum Actinomycetota; class Acidimicrobiia; order Spongiisociales; family Spongiisociaceae; genus JBPEXB01. Next base: position 7,561 of record JBPEXB010000087.1, on the reverse strand, counting down.
GGATGCCCATCTTCCGACAGGTCCGGAACACCCGGCGGGCGATCTCGCCGCGGTTGGCGACCAACACGGTGTGGATGCTTCGGCTCACCGGGCTCACATCCGGAAGATGCCGAACTCGCGGGTGCCCTCGATCGGGCCTGAGTGCACCGCAGAGAGGGCGATGCCCAGCACCGTCCGGGTGTCGCGGGGATCGATGATGCCGTCGTCGCGGATGCGGGCCGTCGAGAAGTAGGGGCTGGACTCCTCCTCGATCTGCGCCTCGACGGCAGCCCGGCGGGCGGCCGCCGCTTCCTCGTCGAACGTCTCGCCCTTCGACGCCGCCGACGACCTCGCCACGATGTCGAGCACACCGGCCAGCTGCTCGGGCCCCATCACCGCGATCTTGTGGCTGGGCCATGTGAACACGAAGCGGGGGTTGAAGGCCCGGCCCGCCATCCCGTAGTTGCCGGCGCCGTACGACGCTCCCGCCATCAGCGTGATGTGGGGCACCTTGGAATTCGCGACGGCATTGACCATCTTGGCGCCGTCCTTGATGATGCCGCCCTGCTCGTAGTCCTTCCCGACCATGTACCCGGTGGTGTTCTGCACGAAGAGGATGGGGGTGTCGTGCATGTTGCACAGGAGGATGAACTCGGTCGCCTTCTGCGCCTCCTCGGAGAACAAGACGCCTTGCTGGTTGGCGATCACCCCGATCGGGAAGCCGTGGATCGACGCCCAGCCGGTGACCAGCGACGTGCCGTAGAACTGCTTGTACTCGTCGAAGCGGGAGCCATCGACGATCCGGGCGAGCACCTCTCGCATGTCGAACGGCACCTTCAGGTCCGCCGAGACGATGCCGAGGAGGTCTTCGGCGGGATGGAGCGGCTCGTCTGCATCCCACAGCGGCCCGTAGCCCAGCTTCTGCCACTTCAGGTGGGCCATGATCATGCGTCCGATCCGAAGGCAGTCGTACTCGTCCTCGGCGAGATAGTCGGACAAGCCGGAGACCTTGGAGTGCATCTCGGCCCCGCCCAGCTCCTCGTCGGTGGACACCTCACCGGTGGCCATCTTGACCAGCGGAGGTCCGCCGAGGAACACCTTGGCGCGTTCCTTGACCATCACTGCGTAGTCGGCCATGCCGGGGACGTAGGCGCCGCCGGCGGTGGAGCTCCCGAACACCAGCGCCACGTTGGGGATACCGAGCGCCGAGAGCTGCGTCTGGTTGCGGAACCACTTGCCGCCGATCACGAAGACCTCGGCCTGCGTGGGAAGGTCGGCTCCCCCCGACTCGACCAGCGCGACCATCGGCAGCCGGTTCTCACGGGCGATGTCCTGGGCGCGCAGGGTCTTGGCGGCCGAGTAGGGGTTGAGGCTGCCGCCTCGGGACGTCGGGTCGTGCCCGGTGATCACACACTCCACGCCCGCCACGACGCCGATGCCGGTCACGAGGTTGCCGCCGGTCGGGAAGCCGGTGCCCACACCGGCCAGCGGTGACAGTTCGAGGAAGGGAGCGTCCTGGTCGACCAGCAGCTCGATGCGCTCGCGGACCAGCAGCTTGCCGCGCTCGCGGTGGCGCTGCACGTACTTCTCGCCACCCCCTGCCCGACTGTCGGCGAGATGGGCTTCGAGCTCGGCCAGGCGCTCGAGCATCACCTCCCGGTTGGCGGCGAACAGCTCGCTCGAGCGGTCGACCGAGGTGGACAGCGCCGGGAACTCTTGGGTGGCGAAGGTCACCGCCGAGAGGCTAGGAGGGCGACGCGATCCCTTCAATCGGTGTCGGGGAGGGTCCCACCATGTCGTGGCCTGGCGGTGAGGACCACCTCTCCCTCCGGTGGGTGTCGTCCAAGGCGCGGCCGGATCGTCCGAAACTCTGCTGGACTGTCGCCTGCATGGTGATCCATTCGTCTGACCCGGTGCTGTTCGCGTACCGAAGGCGGGACCGGCGGTGAGTGCCTTCTCCCGCCCCGGCGTCTACGGGTTCCAGCTCACCGGCGTCAGCCTCGACTCGGCGCTCATCGACCCGGTGCCGACCGACTGGCCGCTGCTCCTGGTCGAGCAGCAACCGGAAGGCGCCGGCGATCCGCCCGCCACCGGCATCGGCGACGCCCGAGCCGTGACCCGGCTGCAGGGCGGAGGCCACCTGCAGATCGAGCGAGCGGAGCAGCGCGCCACGATCGTGCGCAGCCCCGATCTCTCGCCCGACGCCGTGGTGCATCCCGTCCTCGCTCCGATCGCAGCCATCTGCGCCATGTGGAACGGCTGGTTGCCCTTCCACGCCGGCGGCTTCGTGGAAGGCGATGGCACGTGGCTGGTCTTCGGCGATCGTGGTGCAGGCAAGTCCACGCTTCTGGCCGCGTTACGAGCCGCGGGGGTGCCGGTGGTGTCGGACGACCTCGTGATCGTCAACGGCTCCCGGGTCTACGCCGGGCCCCGCACGCTCGATCTGCAGGAGGACGCAGCCGGTCGTTACGACACCGCCCGCTGGATCACCGACTCCGGCGGTCGTGACCGCTGGCGCCTCGAACTGCCGAGCATCGAACCGGAGCTCCCGGCGGTGGCCGGCTCCGTCGTCATCGCCTGGGGCGACGATCTGGCGTTCGAGTCGGTGGGGATCGCAGAGCGGGTCCAGCGACTCGTCGACTTCCTCACCGTCGCCCACTCCGTGGACGTGCCGCAGGTGATGGCTCTCGCCGAGCTGCCGATGGGGGAGCTGCGCCGTCCGCGTTCCTGGGAGCGGCTCGACGAGGGAGCGGAGGCGCTGCTCGAGCACATCCGCCGATGAGTGAGGCGCTCGGGTCGGACCCCGCGCGCATCTTCTGGTTGGCGGTCTTCGGACACCCTCCTAGCCTCGGCCCGTGGATTTCTCATTCAGCCCCCGCGTCGAGGAGCTGCGCAAGACGCTCCTCGACTTCATGGACGACGAGGTGTATCCGGCGGAGCCGGTCTACGCCGAGCAGATGGCCGAGGCCGGTGACCCCAACTTCCACCCGCCCATCGTCGAGGAGTTGAAGGCCAAGGCACGATCGCGCGGCCTCTGGAACCTCTTCCTGCCCGACGAGCAGCTCGGTGCCGGGCTGGCCGTGCACGAGTACGCGCCCCTCGCCGAGATCACCGGCAGGAGCCCGGTGCTGGCGCCCGAGGCGATCAACTGTGCGGCCCCCGACACCGGCAACATGGAGATCCTGCACATGTTCGGAACGCCCGAGCAGCAGGAGCGATGGTTGTACCCCTTGCTGGAGGGCGAGATCCGCTCGTGCTTCTCGATGACCGAGCCGGACGTCGCCTCGTCGGACGCCCGCAACATCAAGACCAGGATCACGGAAGACGGCGACGACTACGTGATCTCCGGCCGCAAGTGGTTCTCGAGCGGCGGAGCGAGCGATCGATGCGCCTTCTCCATCGTCATGGGCGTGACCGATCCGGATGGTGATCCCTACCGCCAGCAGAGCATGGTGATCGTGCCGATGGACGCCCCGGGCGTCGAGGTGGAGCGAGACGTGTCGGTGTTCGGTTATCACGACCGCAGCGGCCACCCGACGATCCACTTCCAGAACGTGCGGGTTCCCAAGTCGAACCTGTTGGGCGAGCAGGGGGGCGGATTCGGCATCGCCCAGGCCCGCCTGGGCCCGGGCAGGATCCACCACTGCATGCGGGCGCTCGGCATGGCGGAGCGGGCCTTCGACATGATGTGCTCACGGGCGCTGGCCAGGGAGACGTTCGGCTCGCCGGTCGCCGAGCACGGGGTGGTCCAGGACTGGGTCGCCGAGTCGCGTTTGCAGATCGAACAAGCACGCTTGCTGGTGCTGAAGACCGCCTGGATGATCGACACGGTCGGCGTCCGCTCGGCGCGGGTGGAGATCTCGGCCATCAAGGTGATCGCGCCGCGGGTGGCGAAGATGGTCATCGACCGGGCCATCCAGATCTTCGGTGCCGCCGGCGTCACCGGTGACTTCCCGCTCGCCCAGATGTACGCCCACGTCCGCACGCTGCAGATCGCCGACGGGCCTGACGAGGTGCACATGCGCTCGGTGGCCCGCCGAGAGCTCCGGCGTTACGAGCCTGGGTACGTTCCCCCGCCCTACGAGGGCTGAGCGGCACCCCTCACCATCGCAACGAGCCCGGCCACCACCAGCAACGCGCCGATCCACGCCACTCCGGGCGGTCGTTCCGCCAGCACGACGACCCCCAGGATGGCCGCGGTGATCGGCTCGACGAGCGACAGCGTGGCAGCCGTCGGGGCGCTGACCGACCGCAGGCCGTTGGTGTAGAGCAGGTAGGCGGCGGCGGTGGCCGCCAGGCCGAGCCACAGCGCCATCGCCGCTCCCTGCCCCGACGCCGCCCATCCCACGTCGCCCACGACCACCACCGGTGCCAGCGCTGCGCCGGCCAGGCCGAAGACGGCTGCCGCCACCGCCACCGGCGAGTGAAAGCGCACGATCCGGCGAGTGGCGACTGCGTAGATGGCGTATGCCGCCCCGGCGCCCGCGCAGGCCAGCCCGCCGACGAGGTCGAGGCTCGGATCGGCGCCGGTGGCGCTCACCAGCACGGCCACCCCGGCCACCGCCACCCCCGTCGCCCTCAGCCACCCGGAGGTCGGACGCTCGCCGATCAGCCACGACAATCCGCCGGCCAGGACCGGGGCACTGCCGATGGCGATGGCGGTGCCGACCGCCACGCCGGTCCTGGCGACGCCGGTGAAGAACAGTGGTTGATAGGCGGCCATGGCGGCGCCGGCCGCCAGGGTCGCCGGCATGCGGAGCAGCCGTCGGTCGGGCACCTCCGAGCGAAGCGCCGCCACCAGCAGCAGGGCGGCGCCGCCGATCACCATGCGCATCGCCCCCACCGTGGCCGAACCAGCCTCAGCCGGTCCCAGGTCCTGGGCGGTCCCGGTGGTGCCCCACAGTGCTGCTGCCGCCACGATCAGCGGCCATCCGCTCAGGCGCGACATGGTGGGCGGATCAAGGGGATTTCGCACCTGAGGATGTGCCTCTATGATTTCTCATACGGACATGTGAGAAATCGGGAACATTCGTTCGGTTTCCCGGGTTATGGTAGGACGATGACATATCGAAGTTTGCCAATGGACGCGTATCGAGACGACCTCGAGACGGAGGAGATGCCTTCGTGGAGAGACGATGCGGTCTGTCGCGGCTTCGACATCGCGGTGTTCTTCCCGGATGAGGGCGACGAGGCGGCCATTGCCCACGCCAAGGAGATCTGCTCGACCTGTCCGGTCCTCCAGGACTGCCTGGCGTTCGCCGTGGAGCACAACCAGACCGAGGGCATCTGGGGTGGCACCACCCGCCAGGAGCGCCGCCGCCTGCGCCGACTGTGGCTCCAGGAGCTGCGCGAAGCCGGTTGATCCGGGCTGTCTCGTTCTGCAGGGGCGACCCCCTGCACCCCGAGGCGCGTCGGCTTCATGCGGTCCGTCAACCTCAGGACGGCGACTTGACCAGCGACCCGCGTTTCCACACGTGGGTGACCTGGGACGGCTCCGCCAGCAGGGCGATGTCGTCCAGCGGATCGCCGTCCACCACGATCACGTCGGCATCACATCCGGCCTCGAGGCGCCCGGTCGACGGGGCCTGGGGGCCGATCGTCAAGGGCCCGTGGGCGGTGGCGGCTTCGATGGCGCCGAGCGGTGACATGCCTGCCTCGACCAAGTGCACGAGCTCCCGCCCGTTGGTGCCCCAGTGCTCTCCGCTCACGAAGATGTCGGTGCCGGTGGCGATCTTCACCCCCGCCTGGATGGCGATCTTCATGGCCGACGCATGCTGGTCGACGAGCGCCACCAGCTTCTTGTAGGCGTACTGGGGCATGTTCATCTGCTGACCGGTGGCATTGAGCTGCTCCACGATCCAGCGAGTCGGCACGAGGATCGCGTCCTTCTCCAGCATGAGATCTGCCACCTCTTCGTCCAGGTAGGTCCCGTGCTCGATCGTCTTCACGCCTGCGTTGAGTGCTGCCACCATGCCGGGCTTTCCGTGGCAGTGGGCAGCCACCACCCGTTCGGCGCGAGCCGCCTCCTCGACGATCGCCCGCAACTCCTCGTCGGAGAACTGCTGGTGGATCGGATGGTCGACCTCGCTCATCACGCCCCCTGAGGCGCAGATCTTGATGACCTTGGCGTTGAGCCGCAGCTGCTTGCGGACCGCCTTGAGGCATTCGGGAACGCCATCGCAGATACCCGACGTGATCTTCGACTCGAGGAGCTGGTGCACCACGTCCAGCGGGAAGGCGTGCACGTCGGCGTGCCCGCCGGTGGGGCTCAGTGCGTCGCCCGCCCCGTAGATGGACGGCCCGACGATCGTTCCCTCCTCGATGGCGGCGGCCAGGAAGACGCCGTAGCCGGCCACCTCCCGCACGCTGGTGAAGCCCGCCATGAGCGCCGCGTAGGCGTCGTTGGCCGCCCGCAAGGTGGCCACAGAGGGATGGAGCGCCAGCAGCGCCTCGACGCGGGCTTCCTGGATGCCGAAGAAATGCCCGTGCACGTCCCACATCCCCGGCATCACCGTCTCGACGGAGTGGGTGGTCGGGACGTTGGGAGCGCCGTCCGTCGCCCCTGCGTAGGTGATGCGGTCGTCCTCGATGACCACCGTGCCGGAGGGGATCGGCTCACCGGACCCCGGGATGAGGCGGTCGGCATCGATGCGGTACACGGTTCCCTCCACGCTCGCTGCGTGGCGAGATCCTACGGGCGGTCAGCCGAGGCCGCTGGCGCGCAGAAAGAGGGACTGGACGTCGCGGGCGACGCCGTCCCAGTCGGGCTCACCGGTGTGCCAGTCGCAGCTGTACAGCAGGCGGGTGTCGAGGATGGCCTCCGATGCCTCGAGCGCCAGTTCGACCTGATGGTCGAGCTCCGGTGTGCGCTCGACATCGGGATGGGACAGCAACACGTCCTTCATCTTCGTGCGGACGTGGCTCTGATGAGCGACGTACTCCTCTCGGGCCCCCTGGTCGGTGGCGGCGAAGGCCAGGCCGGCCCGGAAGATGTGCCCGTGTGCCTGGTAGAGGCCCACCGAAGCGTGTGAGAACACCCTGACCATCTCGTGGATGCCGTGCTCGCGCCACTCTTCCGCTTCGAGAAGCCCGTCGAGGAACTCACGGATGTTCTTCAAGTAGCGGTGCATCACCGTGCGGAGCAGCGCCCATTTGTCGTCGAAGCGGGCGTAGAACGAGCCGACGGTGCGCTCGGCGACCTCGACAAGCTCGCCGATCGTGATCTCGTCGAAGGGCTTCTCACGCAGGAGGCGCTCGGCGGCGACGACGAAGCGGTTCATCGTCTCCTTGGAACGAGCCTGCTGCGGCTCGTTCACCCATTGGTTGGTCATCGCATCAGCCACGCCATCGCCCTCGAAGTGGTTGTCGCGTATCGTCCCATCAGGCCAAAACCTGAAGCGGATTCTAAAACCGGCCTTCCAGGGTTTGACAGCGCAGACGCCAGATTTGTGCCCTGGACGTGGGGATTTGTGGGACCGGGGCCCGGAACCCGGGTCCCGGAGCCCGGATGCCGGATGCCGGGGCCCGGAGCCCGGGTGATGCTCGTTTCTCCCCCCGGAGGGGGAGTGGTTCGGCCGGGAGG
>JBPEXB010000086.1:0-4571 GCA_052032125.1 Acidimicrobiia bacterium | reverse complement strand
CGACCATCCGACCGAGTCATAGAGCGAGACGAGCTCGTCGGTCGTGAACGTGTCGTCGTCCCGCAGCTCCATCGGACGAGGCTATCTACTCGGTGGTGATCAGCGTCCGATCCGTCAGCTGCCCGACCCGGTGCGAGACGCTGCCCATCACGAGCCCGCGCAGATTGCCGAGGCCCCGGCGGCCCATCACGACGATGGTGGTGCCGTGGTCCTTCGCATAGTCGGCGATCTCGTGGGCGGGAGCACCGACGAGCACGTCGATCGCCCCGAGGTCACCCCCGGCCTCTCGCACGCGCTGGGCTTCGCGCTCCACGATCTCCTTGCCGGCCCCCATCTGCAGGTCTCGCAGCGTGATGTAGGCGTGCTCGAGCTCGCCGTAGGCCTCGATCGCCACCTCGGGATGGAGGTTGCGGGGCGGCACCACGTGGACGATGTCGACCGGCGCCTGCCAGCTCGACGAGAGCCGTGCGGCGAACTCAGCCGCCCGGACTGCGGACTCGGAGCCGTCGGTGGCCAGGAGAATTCGGTCCATGGTTCACCTCCTCACCCCAGGGTGCCGCCGGCGGGGAGACGCCGCCAGGGCCACAAGGCCCGTCGGCCGGCGGGGCCGGGATGCGTCGGACTGCGGACATGGCAGAACCCCCGGCATGGCGCTCGATGTCTCGAAACAGATCTACGGATCTGGTGCCTGGCGCCGCCAGGGGCTCTGCGCTTCGAACACGATCAGTATCGCGCTCCGCCAGCGCGGTGTCACGGGTCGAACGACCTTGAAATGCGGGCCATCGGGCCCCACGCATCGTGACGAGCCGGGTGCCCGGGGTGGGATTCGAACCCACACGTCCACGAAGGACAGCGGAGTTTAAGTCCGCCACGACTGCCAATTCCGTCACCCGGGCAGACGCTCAGCGTACGGCAGCCATCAGCCTGCGGCCAGCTACCGGGGCTCGCGCCAGGCCGGGTTGTCGCGGGCCTCGTCGTCCTCCACCAGCACGCACGGGACGGCGCAGTCGAGCGGCTCGACCCACGGCGCCACGACCTCTCCGACCGGATTGTCGTTTCCGGCCCGGGCGTCGGCATAGTGGGCATGCAGGCATTTCACCCCGCGAGCGGTACCCGCCACGCCGCCCGACGGGCGCGGGTCGGCATCCTCCGGCACCAGTCGATCCCGCTGCGACGCGTATCGACGGTGTGCGTCCTCGAGCGCACCGCCGAACTCGTCGTCCGCCTCGGCGCGGCGCTCCATCGTCTTGACCCCTCCGGCTCCCTCGAGGCGGCCGACCCGCTTGGCGGCGAGCGGGCAGCTCAGCCAGAAGAGGGTGGGGAACGGCGTGCCGTCGTCGAGGATCGGCGGAACCTGTGCGACCACGGGAAGGTCGAGGTGGCAGCGGGAAACGACCTCGACCGAGGCCCGCACGGGTCGGCCGATCTGCACGGCCACGATGGCGTCGTCGGTCGAGCGCTCAGCCATCCGCCACGAGGTCGCGCCCGGTCAGCCAGTCCCAGATGGCGTCGAACACGCCCCCGGACTCGACCTGAGGCTGCGGCGCCGACTCGACGACCGTGCCGGGGCGGCGGACCGGCTCGACGATGACATAGCTCGTGTCGCCTGGTCGGACGTACCCGAAGTCCTGCCGGGCGATCCGCTCGATCTCCGATGGCGACCGCAAGGCTTCCACCTCGCGCTCGAGGGCGGCATTCTCGTCCTGGAGCGTCGCCAGCTCCGTCCTGGCCTGCTCGACCTGACGGTTCTGGGCGATGATCTGCCGGAACGGGAAGACGTTGGTCACGACCACCGCCACGCCGATGACCAGCATCAGCGGGACGAGGTAGCCGCCGCGGCGTCGGGTCTCGGTCATGGCCCGCCTGCCACGAAGGCGGCGTACCCGGGATACCGGGCCTGGGAGCCGAGCGACTCCTCGATCCGGAGCAGCTGGTTGTACTTGGCGGTGCGCTCGGCTCGGGCCGGTGCCCCCGTCTTGATCTGCCCGGCGTTGGTGGCCACCGCCAGGTGGGCGATGAACGAGTCCTCGGTCTCGCCGGAGCGATGCGACACCATCCGCCCGAAGCCGGCCCGTTCGGCGGTCTCCATGGTGTGCAAGGTCTCGGACAGCGAGCCGATCTGATTGACTTTGACGAGGATGGCGTTGGCGACACCCTCCTCGATGCCCCGCCGCAGCATCCGCTCGTTGGTCACGAAGATGTCATCGCCCACAAGCTGCACCCGGTCCCCCAGGCGCTCGGTCATGTGGGCCCAGCCCTCCCAATCGTCCTCGGCCAGCCCGTCCTCGACGGAGACGAGCGGAAAATCGGCTGCCAGGCCCTCGTAGTACTCGACCATGGCGTCAGCGGCCATGCCCCGGCCCTCGAACTGGTAGCGGCCTTCCCGGTAGATCTCGGTGGCCGCCACGTCGAGCGCCAGACCGATCTCCTCGCCGAGCCGGTACCCGGCGCCCTCGATGGCGGTGGCGAGCAGTTCGAGCGCGTCGCGGTTGGTGGCCAGGTCGGGAGCGAATCCGCCCTCGTCGCCGACGTTGGTGGCCAGCCCTCGCCCGGCCAAGACCCGCTTGAGCTGGTGATAGACCTCGACCCCGGCCCGCAGCGCCTCGGAGAAGGAGGGGAAGCCTCCTGGCACGAGCATGAACTCCTGGATGTCCACGGAGTTGGCGGCGTGGGCTCCTCCGTTGAGCACGTTGAGCATCGGCACCGGGAGCTCGCGGGCACTCGGGCCGCCGAGGTAGCGGAACAGGGGCACCCCGAGGCCGGCTGCGGTGGCCCGGGCAACCGCCAGCGACACCGCGAGGATCGCATTGGCGCCGAGCTTGGCCTTGTTGGGGGTGGCGTCGAGGTCCAGCATCAGCTGGTCGATCGCCTCCTGGTCCGTGCCGTCGCGACCGACCAGCGCCGGGGCGATGGTGTCCCTGATGTTGGCGACGGCCCGCGCCACGCCCTTGCCGCCGAAGCGGTCTCCCCCGTCTCGAAGCTCGACGGCTTCGAGTGCCCCCGTCGATGCCCCGGACGGAACCGCCGCCCGGCCGAACCCACCGCCAGCAAGGTGGACTTCGGCCTCGACCGTGGGGTTCCCCCGGGAATCGAGGACTTCGCGGGCCCGGATTGCACTGATGGTGGTCACGGACCCTCCTGTTGTGAGCGGAACGCTATCAGGTCTGCTCGCTCGTGACGCGCACCTCGCGGTACCCAGTACCAGGTACTCGGTACCCGGTACCGAGCGGAGCGTCCTCAGGCGCGACGCTCCTCCTGCTTTGCCTGCTCCCACAGGTCGTTCATCTCATCGAGGTCGGCCGATGCCAGGTCGCCCAGCTCCTCCATGCGCCGGAAGCGAGCCTCGAAACGCTGTACCGCCCGTCGGAGCTCGACCTCGGGATCGACACCCAGGTGCCGAGCGAGGTTGGCGACCGCGAACAGCAGATCACCGAGCTCCGACGGTGCCTCGTGCGGATCATCCAGGACCTCGACCAGCTCGGCCAGCTCCTCCTCGACATCGCCGACCACCGCCGACGCCGACGGCCAGTCGAACCCCACCCGGCCCGCCCGCTTCTGCAGCTTGATGGCTCTGAGCAGGCCGGGCAGCGATGCCGGCACGCCGTCCATGAGCGAGTCTCTGGACCGCTCCTCGGCTTTGATGGCGTGCCAGTTGCGAATGACGTGATCGGCATCCTCGACCTCCACATCACCGAAGACGTGCGGGTGGCGGCGCACCAGCTTCTGGCGAAGCGTCTCGGCGACCGTGTCGATGTCGAACGCACCGACCTCGGCGGCCAGGTTGGCGTGGAAGATCACCTGCAGCAGCACATCGCCGAGCTCGTCCTCCAACTCGGCGTAGGCGCCGTAGTCCGGCTCGGCCACCGACGGCGACCCGGGTGGGAGATGTCCGATGGCCTCGACGAGCTCGAAGGTCTCCTCGATGGCATAGGGGGCGAGGGTCTCGTGGGTCTGCTCTCGATCCCATGGGCACTCGACGCGGAGCCGCCGCATGGCCTCGATGGCACCCGTCAGACCCGATGGCGGAGGCTCCAGGTACAGCGTGGTCCGGAGCCCGGCCAGGTCGCCCGACACCTCCGCCAGGTGGTGCACCGAGGTCGACGCACGCCCGGTTCCGAGCTCGCGCAGGACCGTCACCGGTGTGTCATCGGCCAGTGTGCGGCCGAGACGGGCGGTCACGTCGGCCAGCACCACGGGCACGTCCACGTGGAAGATCACGGTGGGCAGGTGCAGGATCAGCGGATCGGGCAGGTCGCGTCCGTCGAGCACCTGGAAGCCGGTGTAGGCGGGATCCACTCCGAGCGCCGCGAAGGTGGCATCGAGGAACGACGGCGCAGGTCGCACGTCCACCTCCAACCCGGCGACGGCCGCAGCCTGTCGAAGCTCGGTCACGGACCGTTCCGCGTAGAGCGGGCTGCCCGGCACGGCATAGACCACGGGGCGGGGCGCCTCCAGCACCCGGGCGGCGATCGCCGCGTAGACCTCCTCGAACGACTCGGCGGAGTCGTAGAGGTCGTCACAGGAGGTCACCGAGCGCCGCGTGGCGAGCTGCTCGGCGGCGGGATGATGCA
>JBPEXB010000085.1:0-2662 GCA_052032125.1 Acidimicrobiia bacterium | reverse complement strand
GAGCAGGCGATGGGCATGATCGTCAACGGCTTCATCGAGCCGGTCACCCGCACGCTCCCCATGGAGTACGCCGTCGAGTGGTCCCGCCTGATCGAGCTCCAGATGGAGGGCTCGGTCGGCTAGTCAGCCGGCGGGCACATGGGAGGCTGGGCCAGAGCGCATCTGGTGATCAGCCTCTGCCCAATGGGAACGATGTGTGCGATCGCCACGACCGCCTCGTGGGCACTCGTCGTCCGCCACGAGCGATCGGATATCGATCGCTGTCCCTCCGCGGTGGACGCACGAGCCGTCGATGTCGACCTTGGCGGCTGGGCAGAGCCGGACGGGTGCGTCTACGTCGACACCGTCAGCGGAGAGCGGGTCACCCCTGACGCATCGCTGGCACGACCAGTCGAGACGACACCGTTCCGTTCTGCAGCGATCTGGGGAGCCTCGGCGTTCGCCGTCATCGCGCTCGGACTCGGCCTCGCACCCGGGCCGGTCCGAAGGCGACGAACGCCCGACTGACAGGGAGTTCTTGTCACCCCCTGCTGGGAGAATGGGGTGCATGACCGGTCCCGCCGAACACGCTCGTGACGTCGATGTCGCGGCGCGGGCGCGTGCCGATCTCGACGCGACCGACCGGGCGATCGCGGCGATGGAGTCGTCGCAGCGGGTGGCGGTGGCGACGTTGGTGCGGTTGTGGCCGGATGCTGCGTGGCTGGCTGCGGGGGCGCGTTCGGCGAAGGACTATCTGGTCGCGTACACGGGCTTGTCGTTCCTCGAGGCACGGCGGTTGGCGCGCATCGCGGAGTTGTGCACCCGCGACGAACGCCTGCTGGCTGCGGTCGTGGGTGGTTCGTTGTCGTTGGGTCGGGCCGAGAAGCTCTCGCGTGCGGTGACCCCGGAGCGGGCGCCGTTCCTGGACCAGGCGGTCGATGCGTTCTTGTCGATCTCTCGGGTTGATGACGATGGCTTCGACGCGGCGCTTCGCTTGTGGCGGGATCTGGTCGATCAGGAGTTGGCGCCGCGACGGGTGCAGGACCACTCGCTGACCGTCTCCCGCCGGCTATTCGGTGGTGGTGAGGTGCACGCGTCGCTGGCTCCTGTCGACTTCGCGCACTTCCTGACCGCGATCGATGCGTTCACGCAGGACCCCGACCCTGCCGACGCCCCCTATCAACGGACGCTGTCCGAACGACGCGCCGACGCCGCCGGTGACATGGCGTGTGCCGCCATGACCACCGGTACTGACGACGGCTACGTCGACCCCGACGACGACGTCAGCGACTCCGACGATGGCGACGATGGGGAGGCTCGGGCCGAGGACGAGGTGATCCGTGCCGGTGACACCTTCGACGGCTCCTACCCCGGCGACACCCTCGACGAAGCGTTGGACCCCGACAACGAAGGTCTCGACGAACTCGAGTTGTTGCGTCTGCGGATCCGGAAGGCCGAGGTTCACCAACGGCGTCGGGCGATGCGCCAGATCCGTGCCCGCTCCGGTGTCACCGTGAACGTGTTGATCGATCTCAAGACGTTGGCCGAGGCACGCACGCTCGGTGATCTCGGGGATCTGGTCATGGCCGGTGACGGCTGGAATCTCGCCAAGAACGCCGCAGAGCAGATGCTCTGCGACGCCTCGTTGGTGGCGACCTTGTTCGAGGGCAAGACGCGGGTGCTCGACGCCAACGACGCCGCCGAGCGCTTCAGCAAACGACAGCGACGAGCCATCGCAGCGCGGGATCGGCACTGTGTGTTCCCCGGCTGCACCCGGATCCCCCGCCACTGCGACGTCCACCACCTACACGAACGCGCCGACGGCGGACCCACCACGACCGCCAACGGTTGCCTGCTCTGCCGATTCCACCACCGCTTGTTGCACCAACACGGCTGGAAACTGCACCGAGACGCCACCACCGATCGGTGGGTCGCCACCGACCCCCACGGCCAAGAGTGGAAGGGCAGACCCACCCAACCCGCGGCCGCCTGACGGCCAGGATGACCCGATCAGCACCCTGATCGGGTCACCAACGCGCCCGGCGTCAGCCGCCGGTGAGTTCCCCAGCAAGTTTGGATCGATAAGTGTTCAGAAACCGCCGCTGGGCGATAGGCCGTGGCCGGACCTGTCCAGGCAGGTTGCAGGTCGGCCGAAGAACCGGCATTCGGAGCGGCCCTCAACGGGCATTGCGATCGCGTACGAGAACTACGGGAGACACATCTCACGCCAGGCCAACACGACAGGCTCGCCCGCAGCGCGGTACTCCTCGACCAGTGCTTGGTCGTACTCCTCAGCTCCGATGGAGCCGTCCCGCAGTCCATCAAGCTGGGCGATCGCATCGGGCTGCACAAGTGCCAACTTCTCGATCGCATCAGCGAGGTCATCGTGCGGGGCATAAGAGGCGAGGTCCCGAAGTTCTGCAGGCGACGCAAACTCCGCTGGCTGGAAGGTGTCTGCCCGAACGTCGAGCTTGGCAGCAAGTGAATCCCAAGCGTCGCAGAAGGACTCCGCAGTTCGAGCTGGCTCATCCTCGGTGCACGCAGCCACGAGCACGAGGGCAAGCGCCACCAGGAGACTACGAACGGCGATGCCCGACTTGGAGCCAACCGGAGAGTCCGTAGAGCGATCGCTCATCACAACTGACGGTACGCAAAGTGGGCCCCAGGTGCGCGCGAAGTGCCG
>JBPEXB010000084.1:0-9019 GCA_052032125.1 Acidimicrobiia bacterium | reverse complement strand
CCACATCGAGATCTCTGCCGTTGTGAACCCGGCCCTCATAGGTGCCCGCGATCTCGTCCATGAGATCCTCGGGGGTCGCATCCCACAGCAGCTGATGGGTCATGACCACCAGCTCGGGTTGGACGGCCGACGCCACCCGACCGAGATCGGCGGCGCTGGTGTGGGCGGCGCGGTGGTACGCCTGCCAGTCGTCCGGCCGGCGCTCGAGCCCTCGTGAGGCGTACACCTCGTGCACGATCGTGTCGGCGCCGTCGTAGTGCTGGGGCATCTCGGGGAACCACGTCGTGTCCCCGGAGATGATGATCGTGCGATCGGCGGTCGAGACACGAAAGCCGAGCGCCGGGTGGTCACCGTGCACCGGCGCCCACTCTCCGTGTGACACGTCGAAGGCCTCCACGCTGATGCGATCGTCCCGGTAGACCGGCCCGGGCCCCACGTCGAGCCCGAACAGTCGCTCTCCACCGGAGGCGTGAGGCTCGTTCAGCGTGCGTTTGGCGATGTCGAGCGCGTAGGCCGAGCGGATGGCACGGCACATGCCCTCGGTGCCCAGCGGCCCGAACACCCGCAACGGCTGAGCGCGCTGGAACATCCACGATCCGAGGAACAGCTCGGGCAGGCCGGCGGTGTGGTCGGAGTGGTGGTGGGTGATGAAGGCGGTCGTCGCCTCGCTCATCGCCAGGCCCTCGATCCCTCGCTCGTGACCCCTCGACAGACGGCGGGCGACGCCCGGACCGACATCGAAGATGTACGGGACCCCATCGACCACCACGGCCGTGGCCGCTCCGGCCCTACCCGGGTCCATCCGTGGGGTTCCCGTGCCCAACAGCACCACGCTGGTCGTCATCGGCTCGGCATCCTGCTCTCCATCGGGCAGGGAGCGTACCGGCCGATCAGAGCCCGAGCCGCTCGATCAACTCCGGCCGGCGCTGCCAGTCCTTCTCGACCTTCACCCGCAAGTCGAGGTACACCCGGGCCCCGAACAGCGCCTCCAGCTCCGCCCGCGCCTCGGCGCCGACCGCTGCCAGCACCGATCCGCCCTTGCCGATCACGATGCCCTTCTGCGAGTCCCGCTCCACGAAGACCCTCGCCTCGATGTGCACCAACCCGTCGTCGCGGGTGTCGATGTCCTCGGTCACCACGGCCACCGAGTGCGGCAGCTCATCCCGAAGCCGATCGAGGAACTTCTCGCGAACGATCTCCGCCACCAGCAAGGACTCTGGCTGGTCGCTGCGGGCGTCGGGCGGGAAGAAGAACGGGCCGTCGGGGAGCCGGGGAATGACCTCGTCGAGCACACGCTCGAGCCCGTCGCCGGTGAGGCTCGACACAGGGACGTACGCCCCGAATCCCCACAGCGACGCCTCCTGGAGCTGTTCGGCGACCCGCTCCTTCGGGGCGATGTCGGTCTTGTTGACGATCACGATCACCCGGTCGGCCGCCCCGTCGAGCTCGAGCAGCCGCTCGGCGACCAGACGATCGCCGGGGCCGATCCGCTGGGTCGCGTCGAGGACGAAGACGACGGCGTCCGCCTCGGCAAGCGTGCCATGCACCAGGGCGTTCAGTCGCTCGCCCAGCACGGTGCGGGGCTTGTGGAGCCCCGGGGTGTCGACGAGCACGATCTGGGTGTGTGGGTCGGGCTCGCCCAGCGTGACGACGCCGCGAATCGTGTTGCGAGTGGTCTGCGGCCGCCGGGACGTGATGGCGACCTTCTCCCCCACCAGGCCGTTGACGAGGGTGGATTTGCCGACGTTGGGCCGCCCGACGACGGCCACGAAGCCGGAGCGGGTCAAGCGGTTTCCTGGCTGGCCGCGCTCGAGAAGCGGGCGACCTTGACGCGTTCCACCCGCCGCCCCTGCACCCGCTCGGGAGTCAGCACGGCTCCATCGAGCTCGAAGCGCTCGCCGACGTGCGGTACGCGTCCGGCCAGTCCCAGCACCAGCCCGCCGACGGTGTCCCACTCGTCGTCCGGCAGATCTGCGCCGAGCAGCTCGTTGAGGTCGTCCACCGAGAGGCGGGCGTCCACCAAGAACTCGCCGTCGTCGAGATGCTCGACCATGGGCGCCTCGGTGTCGTACTCGTCGGCGATCTCGCCGACCAGCTCCTCGAGCAGGTCTTCGATCGTCACCAGCCCGGCGGTGCCGCCGAACTCGTCGACCACGATCGCCATGTGGACCTGCGAGGTCTGCATCTCCCGGAGCAGCTCCATCACCGGCTTGGTCTCCGGCACGTGGTGGGCGGTGCGGCGCATCTCCATCACGCCCTTCGGCGCCGAGCGGGTGTCCATGAGCTTCAGAAGGTCCTTGGCGTAGACGAACCCGACCACGTCGTCGAGGTTCTCGCCGACGATCGGGATGCGCGAGAAGCCGTGCTCGATGACGAGGTCGAGAGCCTCTTCCGAGGTGAGGCCGGCGTCGACGACCACCATGTCGGTCCGCGGCACCATCACCTCGCGCACGATCGTCTCGGAGAACTCCAGCACCGAGGAGATCAACTCGATCTCCTCGCGGTCGGCCTCGTCGTGATCGCCCTCGGCGTCCTCGAGGGGCGGTTCCTCGTCGTCGTAGACCAGGTCGACCGCCCGGTCGCCGGCGTGGATGGCGAGGCGCAGGAGCCCCGACAGCCGGTACGCCATGAGGCGGGGCCGCTCTCGACCCAGCGTCCTCGGGAGGAGATCGCCGATCAGCACGAGGGTGGCACCCACCAGCAGCAGGCCGACGATGAGCTGCCAGCCGGAGAGTTGCTCGTCGAGCGCCCACGCTGCCGGGAGTGCCGCGGTCACCAGCAACGTCGAATGGATGACCGACATGGCCGGCTGGATGCGTGGCCGGTCTTCGAGCAGCGCGGCGACGACGGCCGCCCGATCGTTGCCCTCGGCGGCGTCGTGGAGGGCGTCGGCCCTGGGCGTTCGCACCAGCGAGGCACCGCCGGCTCGCAGCGCCGCGGCCAGGAACAGCACCAGGACGGAGAGCAGCCAGGCGAGGGCGTTCATCGACGCTCCACCCCGACCTTGGCGAGGAGCTCGCGCTCGCGGGATTCCATGCGCTCCGCCTCGTCGTCGTCCTGGTGGTCGTAGCCGAGGAGGTGCAGCAGGCCGTGGGTGACCATGAGCTGCAGCTCGTCCTCGGCGGTGGTCTGGCGATCGGCTGCCTGGGCGGTGACGTACTGCGGCGAGATGATCACGTCACCGAGGCTGAGCGGGGCGCCTGCCGAGCGCTCCGGGAGACGACCCGGCTCGAGATCCTCGAGCGGGAAGGCGAGCACGTCGGTCGGGCCCTGGCGGTGCATGAAGCGCTGGTTGTAGTCGGCCATCTGGTCATCGTCCACGAAGAGGATCGCGACCTCGGTCTCGTCGGGCAGGCCTTCCTCCTCCAGAACCAGCTGGGCAAGCCGTCGCAACGGCTCGGTCGATAAGGGAACGTCTTGTTCGTCCGCCAGGAAGATGTCCACGAGTACCTGCAGGGTAGTGATCGGGGTCAGTCAGTAGAAGCGCGATCGGGCGTGTCGGCCGGCGACTCGACGGCCGCTTCGGACGGCAGGCGAGGCGAGGCGCCGTCGTCCTTCTTCCGTTCGATCTCGCCGGTCGGGAAGTTCGGATACGGGATCCGCTGGTGGTAGTAGCCGATCAGGGCGTCGACGAACGCCGCCTTGGCGCGGGTGAGGTCGCCGAGGGTCAGGGAGCACTCGGAGAGCTGCCCGTCGGCGACCTTCTCGCCGACGATCCGCTCCACCACCTCGGAGATGCGCTCGGGTGAGGGCTCCTGGACCTGGAAGATGGCCCGGCAGGCGCCCTCGACGGAGTCGGCCATCATCACGATGGCCATCTCCTTGCTGGTCGGCTTGCGGCCCACGTGGCGGTAGTCCTCGATGTCGACGCGCTCCTCGCCGTAGCGTTCGACGGCCTTGCCGTAGAAGTAGTGCATGATGCCGTCGCCGTGGTGGGTGATGACGCCGTCGGCGACGTCCTGGGGGATCCGGAAGTGCCGCGCCAGCCTTCGTCCGTCGATGACGTGCTGGCGGATGACGTTGGCCGACTCCTCGGGCGGCATTCGATCATGGGGATTCTGGATCCCGAACTGGTTCTCGATGAAGAATTGGGGGTTCTCCGTCTTGCCGAGGTCGTGGTAGTAGGCCGCCGCTCGGGCCAGCAGGGCGTTGGCGTCGACGGCTCGGGCAGCCCGGTCCGCCAGGGTGCCCACCATCAAGGAGTGGTTGAACGTTCCGATCGCCTTCTCCTCGAGGAGCCGCAGGCCGGGGTGGTTGCGGTCGGTCAGGTCGAGCAGGCGCAGCGACGTCGTCACGTCGAACATGATCTCGAAGAAGGAGAGCAGGGCACTGCCGACCAGCCCGGACAGGAAGCCGTTCAGCGCGCCGTTGAGGGCCGCATCCCGAGCCGTGGCGCCGTCCTGGAAGAACCAGGCCACTCCCCCGGCCAGCAGCGCCAGCAGCACGATCATGTAGACGACCGCCAGCCGCAGCTCGCGCCGGGCCGAGATCGAGGACACGAAGGGCACCGGCGTGAGGGTCGCGAGGGTGGCGAAGAGCGTGTAGCCCGGGTCGAGCGTGGCGATGGCGGTCATCGAGCCGACCACCATCGACATCAGCACAGCGATGCGAGCGTCGAAGAGGATGGCAGCCATCAGGCCGAAGGCGGCGGCCGGGATCAGGTACCCCGCCGCCGGGGTCTCGGTGGCGAACACGGCGATCAGACGAGCGGACAGCGCCGCCAGCACGGTGAGCATCCCGAACAGCGCCACCCGGCGCATGGAGCCCCACACGATGGGGCGGAAGCGGCCGAGGTAGAACGCCATCAGCAGCACGACGAGCGTCACGACCGCCGCCAACGCTGCGTAGCGGGGCGCCGCCTGGGTGAGCAGCCCGGCCTCCTGGAGGGCCAGCTCCAGCAGCGGGGTCACTTCGACGCCCTGGTTGACGATCGTGTCGCCAGGCTCGTAGGTGATGAGCGCCGGCGGGACGGTCGCCCTGGCGGCGTTGCGGGCCGCCTGGAACGCCGCTTCGTCGATCTCCTTGTTGGGGAGGAGGAACTCGGCCGCCGTCTCGGTCACGACCCGTGACGTGGCGATGACCAGGTCGGCAGGCGCCCCCGGCAGGGCGAAGTCGAACGACGAGCTCTGCCGGACATCGCGCTTGACGTCCTGGAGCTGGTCGCTCTCGATGCCTCCCTCGAGGGCTTCGAGGGCGCGGCGGGCCACGGCCGCTTCGACCGAGGTGAGCCAGGGCTCCAGGCCGCGAATGTCGCGGACCACGTCCTCGGTGGCGATCTGGACGAGCACGTCGATGGCCGCCGGCGACAGCAGCAACGAGTTCTCGAGCGTGAGCTTCTGGGTCTCGACCGGCACGACCAGGATCGTGAAGGCGAGGTCCTCCAACGGCGTGTCGACGTCTTCGAAGAGCTCGACCCGCCGGAGCAGAAGGTCGGTGTCGGCGGTCAGTCGCTCGTGCACCGTCCCGGTCTCCACCAGCACGACGGCCTCGCCGGCCGAGAGCCGGGTGACGCTGTACTCACCGTCGGAGTCGGTGATCGCCACGCTCTCCTCGCCCATCGAGTCGAACACCGTCAGCCGGACACCCTCGAGGCCGAAGTCGGCATCGGTGAACAGGCCGTCCTCGTCCATGTCGACGAACAACCGGCCCAGGACCCCGGCGGTGCGGGGGACCGTTTCGGCGACCGTGGTGGTCGTCGTGGTCGGTGCGGTGGTGGTCGTCGAGCCGTCGCTGGTCTCAGTCGTCGCCTCGGTCGAGGTGGTGGTCTCTTCGGGCTCGGTGGTGGTCGTTGTGGCGATGGTGGTCGTCGTCACCTCGGGAAGCGTCTCGGCATCGGCCAGGCGGGTGCCCTCGCGGACGCTCTCGAAGAGCGACTGGATCTGCTCGAGGACCACGGTGTCGACTTCCGGGTCCTGGCGGAAGATGCGCGGCACCGCCGCTTCGGCTTCGTCCTGGAGCCGTTGGGTCTCCTCCTCGTCCTCGATGGAGAACTCCGTCGTGGCGATGAAGGTCTCCGGGGATGCCTCGCCAACCTCGACGGTGACGGTGGTGAACTGCTGGCCGATGAGCAGGGCCGCCCAGGCCAGCACGATGGTGCCGAAGATGATCAGGGGCCGGAGCCACGGTGCGTGTGGGTTGCCCTCGCTCATCGTCGCTTCCGCTTCTCCTCGACGGCCTCATACGCCTCGATCACCGCCGCCACGATGCGGTGGCGGACGACGTCGGCCGAGGTGAGATGCACGATCGCCACGTCGGGCACGTTCTTGAGGATCCGCTGGGCGTCGTCGAGGCCGGAGCCCTTGTCGGACGGAAGGTCCACCTGGGTCACGTCCCCGGTGATGATCATCTTGGAGTTGAACCCGAGACGGGTGAGGAACATCTTCATCTGGGCCCGGGAGGTGTTCTGGGCCTCGTCCAGGATCACGATGGCGTCGTTGAGGGTGCGCCCGCGCATGTAGGCGAGCGGGGCGATCTCGATGTCGCCTCGCTCCAGATGCCGGGCCACCTCGTCGGGACCGAGCATGTCGTACATGGCGTCGTAGAGCGGGCGCAGGTACGGATTGATCTTGGCCTCGAGATCACCGGGCAGGAACCCGAGCCGCTCGCCCGCCTCGACCGCCGGACGGGTGAGGATGATGCGCCGGACCGCCCCGGCGCTGAGGGCCTCCACGGCAGCCGCCATGGCCAGGTAGGTCTTGCCGGTGCCGGCCGGCCCGATCCCGAACACGAGGGTGTTGTCGCGGATGGCGTCGATGTAGCGGCGCTGGCCGATGGTCTTGGGGCGAATGACCTTGCCGCGGCCCACCGGGACCGATTCCGACAGCACCCCGCTCGGTGAGGGGACGGCATCGTTGACCATCTGGATCACCCGCTGCACCGAGTCGTCGCCCAGCTCGGCGCCCTGCTGCACCATCAAAAGCAGCTCCTCGACCACGGTGCGCGCCTGGGCGGCGGCCGCCGGGTCGCCCGAGAACAGGACCTCGTTGCCGCGCGCGACGATCGTCGCCTCCGGGAACGCCGCTTCGACGGCGCGGAGGTGACGGTCCTGGTCGCCCAGCAGGTCGACCATGAGGCCGACGCTGGGCACGCTGATCCGCTCGCTGGACGCGGCAGGAAGCATCAGGCGACCTCGGGGAGTCGGGGGTTTGATGAGAAGAACATCAAGGGTGCACCAGTATACCGGCAGCCCCCCACTGCGAAACAGGGTGTGCCGGCGCCGTTGGTGCCGTTCAGCCGGAGCCGGACTCCGAGAGCCCGAGTTCGACGAGCACGTCGCTGAGCGCTTCCTCCGAGTCGTTCAGCAGCCCGGAGAGGAGCTGGAGATCGGCCCGGCGGATCGTCAACACTCGGCCGTTGAAGTCCTGCCGCATCAGCTGGATGGCCCGCAGGAACCGTTCGAGGATGTCGGCCGAAGTGGTCTGCATCTCCTCGAGGCGGTTGAGATCGATGCGGATCCCCCCGCTCGACCAGGTGATGCCGCGGCTCGGCTGTGCCTCGTCGGGCGGCAGGAGCTGGTCGATCGGCACGCCGTAGAAGCCGGCCAGCCGCTGCATGCGGGGCAGCGACAGGCTGCGCTCACCACGTTCGTAGGCTCCCAGCACCGAAGCCTTGAACTCCTGCTCGGAGACCGCCTCGACATCTTGGAGTGACAGGCCCTTCTGTTTTCGGATGGCGCGAAGGCGGCGTCCCACCGCCTGGTTGTAGCTATCCGTCATTCCGTCCTCCGTTGGCAAGCGTGTCCCTTCGTTTGCCGGGCGCTTGAAAAAACCACCCATGGTCGATCCCGTCCCGCGATCTTGCCACGCAGAATGGTATCAGACCTTGCTCAGCGCGAAAAGGAACACCCTGCGTGGGCACGAATGGCCCACTGAGCGGGACGCTCCCTCTCGTCCGGGGCACCAAGGTAGCAGGTGATGACTAGTCAGGGTCGGGCGGACTGGCCAGAAATTGCCAGGACCGCGGCGGCGATCCCGGCGGTCTCGGTGCGCAGCACGGTGGGTCCCAGCGACAGGCGGGCGGCGCCCTCGGGGATCTCGTCCGGTCCCCAGCCGCCTTCGGGACCCACGCACAGCACGCCGCCAGGCGGCATCGTGGGCTCACCGGACGGATCGCACACGACGATCCCGTCGAGGTCGGCGAGCGCCACCGGACCGTCGACGTCGAGCAGCCAGGCGCCGCGGCTCTGCTCGAGGCCCGCCTCCGCCCAGGCGTGCACGCGCTCGGGCCGCGGGACCCTCCCCTGCCGCAGCGCGCACTCCAACCAGGTGAGCCGGGCCACCCCGAGCTCCTGCAGCTTCTCGACGAGGAAGCGAGTCCGATCCTTCGAACGGAGCGGGGCGACCGCCATGTGCAGGGTGCTCGGGCGCTCCACCTGACCCTCCTGGCCGCGCCGCACGGTCCGCTCTCCCAGGGTTCCCTCACCCAGCGAGCCGACGCCGTCCGTGTAGGTCAACGGGTCGCCCGGCTCCATGCGCAACACCCGCGTGAGATGGGCCGCCTGCGACATCCCGATCGCCAGCTCGGCGTCGTCCCACGGACCCGGCACGAGCAGGTGCGGGACGTGACGGTTCATCAGTCGGTGATCGACTCGCCCCGCGCCTCGGCGTAGCGGCGGAGGATCTCGCGTTCGGCGGCGGTGAGCTCTTTGGGCACCTCGACGCCGACCCGCACGAACAAGTCGCCCCTGCCGCGCCGGCCCAGCCGCCCCACGCCCTCTCCCCGGATGCGGATCACGTCGCCGGGCTGGGTGCCGGGGTCGAGCTTCAAGCGCTCGTACCCGCCGCCGAGCAGCGGGACGTCCTGCTCGGCGCCGAGGGTCGCCTGGGCGATGCCGAGCTGCAGCTCGTAGATGAGGTCGTCCCCCTGGCGTATGAACAGGTCGTGCGGGCGGACACTCATCTCCACGTAGAGGTCGCCGGGCGGCGCTCCGCGCACGCCGGCCTCGCCCTCGCGGTTCAGCCGTAGGCGGGTGCCGTCGCTCACCCCCTGGGGGACCTCCACCGAGACCTTCTTCTGACCC
>JBPEXB010000083.1:0-4444 GCA_052032125.1 Acidimicrobiia bacterium | reverse complement strand
GCCAAGACGTTGTCCGCCCAGGGCTGGTCGGCGGTCTTCCACCACCTGGACGTGGCCGACGAGACCTCGATCGACACGCTCCTCTCCCACGTCGGGTCCGTCGATGTGCTGGTCAACAACGCCGGCGTGTTCTCGAATTACCTCGCCACCACAATGCCGGCCGAAGAGTTTCGGCGAATCCTCGACGTCAACGTGACGGGCGCTTTTCTCTGTGCGAGGGCGGTGGCTCGGCAGATGATCGCCGAGGGCCGCAACGGAGCCATCGTCAACGTCGCCTCGGTCGACGCCATGGCACCCTCCGCCGAGGGGCTGGCGCACTACACGACGTCGAAGCACGCCATCGCCGGCCTCACCCGGACGCTGGCCATGGAACTCGCGCCGCACCGCATCCGGGTCAATGCCGTGTGCCCAGGCGCCGCCATGACGGAGGGCGCCATCGCCCTGGTCACCGCGGGTGCCCCGGCCGGCATCGATGTCGCCGCCCAGTGGGACGGGATCGTCGATCGCACCCCGCTCGGGCGGTTGTGCGACCCCGACGACGTCGGTCGGGCGGTGGTGTTCCTGTCGTCGGAGATGGGTGGGTTCGTGACCGGGGTGCTGCTCCCGGTCGACGGCGGCATCCTCATCCAGCCGCTGGAGGGCTACATCGGCGCCGCAGAGGAGGCCTCATCGTGAGCGACGGATTCCCGGACTTCATCACTGCCTTGCCGGCGCCGGACAGCCCGGTGGACATGACGGCTCACATCGTCCCCAACGAGCACTGCTTGCCGATGTTCTACGAGATCGAGCACGACGTCGACATCCCGGAGCACGTGCACGGCGCCCAGTGGGGAGTCGTCCTCGAGGGGACGATGACGATGACGATCGGCGGCGAGACCACCGAGTACCGGCGAGGCGACACCTACTACGTGCCGCCCGGGGTGTCGCACATCACCCGGATCAAGGCCGGGTATCGCGGCATCGACGTCTTCGCCGACCCCGACCGCTACCTCCCGAGAGCCGACTGATGGTGCCGGCGGCAGTGATTCGCGAGCTCGGTGCGGCCGCCGAGCCGGGCGAAGTCGAAGAGCCTGAGGCGGGTTCAGGCGAGGTGATCGTCGAGCTGGAAGCGGCGGCGCTCAATCCCGTCGACGTCGCCATCGCCTCCGGAACCTTCTACGCAGGGCATCCGCCGCTCCCATACGTGCCGGGTATCGAGGCCGTCGGCACGGTCGACGGCCGGCGGGTCTACGTGTTGGGAGGCGGGCTCGGCATCGCACGCAACGGCACCGGCCGGGTGCGGTTTGCGGCCCCCGAGGAGCGCGCCATCGACCTGCCGGAGGACGCCGACCCCGGCGTGGCGGCGGCGCTGGGCACCGCCGGGCTGGCCGGGTGGCTGCCGATGTCCTGGCGAGCGGCCGTCCAACCTGGGGAGACGGTGCTGGTGCTGGGGGCCACGGGCTTCGCCGGTGGTGTGGCCGTGGCCGCCGCCCGACACCTCGGGGCCGGGAGGATCGTGGCGGCGGGCCGCAACCGTGATCGCCTGGCGGCGCTCGAGGACCTGGCCGACGCGGTGGTGCCCCTCGACACCGAGGATCTTCCCGCTGCGCTGGCGGCGGCGGTGGGTGACGGGGGAGCGGACGTGGTCTATGACCCTCTCTGGGGAGCACCGTTCGAAGCGGCGCTCTCGGCCGTGGCATTGCGAGGCCGGGTCGTGTGTCTTGGCGCCTCGGCCGGGCCCACGGCGCACGTGGCGTCGGCGGCGGTGCGCGGCAAGCAGCTCGACCTTCTCGGATACTCGAACTTCGGCGTGCCCGCCGATGTGTCGCGGTCGGCCTACCTGGAGATGGTGCGGCTGGCGACGGCGGGTGACCTCCGGGTCGAGGTCGAGCGGGTTCCGATCGCCGAGGCTGCCAGGGCGTGGGAGGGCTTGGTGGCCGGCAGCACCAAGTACGTGCTGGTGCCGTGAGCGGGAAGAGCTCCGATGGCCGTTGAGGTGTTCCTGCCCAAGACCGGCATCTACGTCGACGACGTGACGCTGCTGCAGTGGCTTCGGCCCGAGGGGTCGCGCGTCGAGGAGGGAGAGGCGGTGCTGCTCATGGAGACCGAGAAGGTCGAGGTGGAGGTGCAGGCCGAGGGCGCCGGCTGGCTCCATCAGACCGTGCAGCCCGAGGCGACCCTGCCGATCGGGACCGTGGTCGGATGGATCGCCGAGAGTGAGGACGAGTACACGAGGCTCGCCGGCGACGGGGGCGCCTCGTGAGCGAGCTCTCAGCAGAGACCCTGCTCGACCTCCACGCGGCGATGACGACGATCCGCATGTTCGAGCGACGCATGGCCCGCGAGTTCCGCCGCGGGGACATGCCCGGCTTCGTCCACTCGTATGCCGGTCAGGAGGCGGTGGCGGTCGGTGTCTGCGCCCATCTCACCGACGACGACGTCATCGCCTCGACGCACCGCGGGCATGGGCACTGTCTCGCCAAGGGCTGCTCGATCACCGGCATGTTCGCCGAGTTGTACGGACGCGAGACCGGTCTGTGCCGGGGCCGGGGCGGCTCGATGCACATCGCCGACTTCGAGCGGGGCATGCTCGGGGCCAACGCCATCGTCGGGGGCGGCATCGGCCTCGCCACCGGAGGGGCGCTCGCCGCCCAGGTGCGCGGCACCGACCACGTGGCGGTGAGCTTCTTCGGGGACGGCGCCGCCAACCAGGGCGTGCTCTACGAGTGCCTCAACTATGCGGCGCTCTGGAAGCTGCCCGTGATCTACGTGTGTGAGAACAACGGATGGGCCGAGTCGACCCCCGCCGACTACTCCATGGGTGATCGGACGATGGCCGGGCGGGCCGCCGCCTTCGGCATGCCGGCCGAACGGGTGGATGCGAGCGACGTCCGCAACGTCCACCGCGCGGCGGGAGCCGCCGTGGCGAGGGCGCGGGCGGGGGACGGGCCCTCCTTGATCGAAGCGATGACCCCGCGCATCGACGGCCATTTCGTCGGCGATCCGGACGAGTATCGCTCGGACGAGGAGCGCGCCGAGGCGGCACGACGAGATCCGCTGGAGCGGCTCCGGACCGAGCTGCTGGCCGACGCGACGCTGGCGCCCGAGGACATCGAGGCCCTGGAGGCGCAGATCCAGGCCGAGCTCGACGCCGCCATCGAGGCCGCCAAGGCGGCGCCCATGCCCGATCCTGCCGACGTCGCCGAGCATGTGTACGCGGCCCCGGGGCCGGCATGACCGATCGAGAGCTGACCACGCTCCAGGCGGTGCGCGAAGCGCTGTTCCAGGCGATGGAGCGTCACCCCGACATGGTGGTGTTCGGTGAGGACATCGTGGGCGGGGCCGGGCGCGGGGAGCCGTACGAGGGCTCGATGGGCGGGACGTTCGGCGCCACCAAGGGATTGTTCGAGGCCTATGGGCGGTCCCGGGTGCGCGACACCCCCATCTCCGAGGCAGGGATGACCGGCATCGCGGTGGGGGCGGCCGCCGCCGGGATCCGACCGGTGGTCGACCTGATGTGGTCCAGCTTCACGCCGCTGGCGGCAGACCAGATCATCAATCAGGCCTCGAAGATGCGGTACATGTTCGGCGGCCAGGCCTCGGTGCCGCTGGTGCTGCGGATGGCCATCGGCGCCGGCCTCGGCGCGGCGGGCCAGCACTCGGATACCTACTACTCGCTCTACACCCACGTACCCGGCCTCAAGGTCGTGACCCCGGCGGGGCCTGCCGACGCCAAGGGTCTGCTGCTGGCGGCCATCGAGGATCCCGATCCGGTGCTCGTGATGGAGCACATGGCGCTCTACAACACACGGGGCCCGGTACCCGAGGACTACTACACGGTCCCGCTGGGATCGGCGTCGGTCGTTCGCGAGGGCACCGACCTGACCATCGTGGCGGTGAGCTTCATGGTGCGGCGAGCCCTCGAGGCCGCCGAGCAGCTGGACGCCGAAGGGGTGTCGGTCGAAGTCGTCGATCCGCGATCGCTCTCGCCCCTGGATGTCGAGACGCTCGCCGGCTCGGCAGCCAAGACCGGGCGAGTGGTGGTCGTCGACGAGAGCCCGCCCCGCTGCAGCATCGCCGCCGACATCGCCGCCACGGTGGGGGAGCAGGCGTTCGGGAAGCTGCAGGCGCCGATCCAGCGAGTGACCGCGCCGCACTCGCCCGTGCCGCTCAGCCCATCGCTCGAACAGGCCTACATCCCGTCCGTCGAACGCATCCTCGAGGCGGCGCGCCGGGCCCTCGGCTGAGCATCTTCACGTGAACGACGTCAGCTGGCCTCCGTCCACGACGATGGTGGTCCCGGTCACGTAGGACGCCAGCTCGCTTGCGGCGAAGAGAACCACTCTGGCGATCTCGTCCGGTGTCGCCATGCGGCCCAGCGGCGTGGTGCGGGTCGTGTACGACTCCAGATCTCCCCAGCCGGCCTCCTCGAACCGGACCATCGCCTCCTCGATCCCTTCGGTCC
>JBPEXB010000082.1:0-12238 GCA_052032125.1 Acidimicrobiia bacterium | reverse complement strand
GAGCGCTCGTCCCACCGAGGCGAAGGCGTCGATGGCCCGGTCGATGTGCTCGGGGCGATGGGCCGCCGACATCTGGGTGCGGATCCGCGCCTCGCCCTGCGGCACGACCGGGAATGAGAAGCCGATCACGTAGATGCCCTCGTCGAGCAGTCGGTCGGCCATCTCGGTGGCCAGGCGAGCGTCACCGAGCATCACCGGGATGATCGGATGATCGGCGCCCGCCAGGGTGAAGCCGGCCGCCTCCATGCCCGACCGGAAGCGCTTCGAGTTCTCGACCAGCCGGGCACGCAGGTCGCCGCTGGACCGCAACAGGTCGAGGGCGGCCAGCGACCCGGCGGCGATGAACGGCGCCAGTGTGTTGGAGAACAGGTACGGCCGGGAGCGCTGCCGCAGCCAGTCGACGATCTGCTGTCGTCCCGATGTGTAGCCGCCGCTGGCACCTCCCAGGGCCTTGCCGAGCGTGCCGGTGACGATGTCCACCCGGTCCCGGACTCCCCAGTGGTCCGGCGTGCCACCGCCTTGCGGGCCGATGAAACCGACCGCGTGGGAGTCATCCACCATGACCAGCGCCTCGTGCTGTTCGGCGAGATCACAGATGGCGGGCAGGTTGGCGATGATCCCGTCCATGGAGAACACCCCGTCGGTGGCGATCAGCGTGTGGCGGGCGCCGCTCGCAGCCTCCAGCTGGCGGGCCAGGTCGTCCATGTCGTTGTTGGCGTAGCGAAAGCGGGCCGCCTTGCAGAGCCGGACGCCGTCGATGATCGACGCGTGGTTGAGGGCGTCGGAGACGATGGCGTCCTCCTCGCCGAGGATCGTCTCGAACAGCCCCGTGTTGGCGTCGAAGCACGACGAGTAGAGGATCGTGTCGTCGGTGCCGAGGAAATCGCTGAGGGAGCGCTCCAGATCCTTGTGCACGGTCTGGGTGCCGCAGATGAAGCGCACCGACGACATGCCGTAGCCGTAGGTGTCCAGCGAGGCGTCGGCCGCCTCCCGCAGTCGTGGGTCGTTGGCCAGGCCCAGGTAGTTGTTGGCGCAGAAGTTGATGACCTCGCTGCCGTCGTCGAGGGTGATCACCGCGTCCTGCGGGGAGGCGATGACCCGCTCTTCCTTGAAGAGGCCCTGTTCGCGCAGGGCCTGGGTGTCGGCGGCCAGGCGATCCAGGAAGGCTTGGTTCATACCGCCGCACCCTACCGACACCCCGGCGCGACCACCGAGGACGCGCGCAGGGCCGGGCGTACCCCCGCGGTCGAACACCGCACCTGCCGAGGTCGCCCCTCTCGGTGTCGGTGCCGGGGTCTACGCTGCCCGCATGCCGACCCGCACGATCGAGCTGACCCGCCCGCTGGACCTGCGGGCGACCCTCATGGCCGATTCCCTCACCGGGCCGGCGATGATCGTGCGGCGGGACGGCATGTGGCGTGCCACCCGCACCCCCGACGGGCCGGTGACGGTACGCATGACCGGCAGCCCGGGACGCCTGCACGGAGAAGCATGGGGCCCGGGAGCGGCGTGGGCACTCGAGCGTCTCGGCGACTGGATCGGCGAGGGCGATGACCCCGACGCCCTCGTACCCCAGGATCCGGTGGTCGCCGAGGCCGCCAGGCGCGGCAAGGGTTTCCGCATGGCGTCGGTCGGCGGCCTGGTCGAGGCGCTGATCCCGACGATCATCGCCCAGAAGGTCACCGGCATCGCCGCCGGCCGCAGCTACCGGCAGTTGGTGCGCCGCTACGGCGAGCCGGCGCCAGGTCCGGGCAATGTCTGGCTCCCGCCCGACCCCGAGGTGCTGGCCGGCGTGCCCTACTACGACTTCCACCCGTTGGGCATCGAGCAGCGCCGGGCCCGCACGATCATCCTCGTGTGTCGCGAGGCGCGGAGAATCGAGGCCACGATGAACCTCGACCTGCCGGCGGCCTACCGGTACCTCCACCGCCTGCGCGGCATCGGCCCGTGGACCACCGGCTCGGTGATGCGGGTCGTGCGGGGAGATCCCGACGCCATGCCGATCGGCGACTACCACGTACCGGACACCGTGGCCTGGGCGTTGGCCGGGGAGGAGCGGGGGACGGACGAGCGGATGCTCGAGCTCCTGGAGCCGTATCGGGGTCAGCGCGGCAGGGTGATCCGGCTGCTGGAGCGCTATCACAAGGGAGGGCCCCCGGCCTACGGGCCCAAGCTCGCTCCTCGGGACATCCGCGCTCACTGATCGGCGAGCTTCTCCAACAGGAGGTGCACGGCCCAGTTGCCGCCATCGCCCCAGCCCGAGGTGAGGTGCCGTACCTCGTCCTCCGGCAACGTCTCGTCGGTGTCGGCGACGAACCACGAGACAGCCTTGCGTACCCCGAGGTCGCCGGCGGCGATGGCGGACGGTCGGGCGAGCGTGCGGGCGAGGAACCACTCCGCCGTCCACCGGCCCAAGCCGCGGATCGCCGTGATGCGTTCGATCACGGTCCGATCGTCGTCGTGTTCGATGCCGTCGAGCGCTCCGCCGTGAAGGGCTGCAGCCATGCCGACGATGTACTCGGCCTTGCGCTGGGTGAACTGCATGGCCCGGATCTCCCCCGGATCCGCAGCTGACAGCACCTCGGCAGTCGGAAAGTGCCAGACGATCACGCCGCGGTCATCGACCCGGCTTCCGTAGCGCTCCACGAGTCGGTTGCGGGTCGTCAGTGCCCAGCGGAGGTTGACCTGCTGAGCGCAGATGGAGGTGACCAGCGACTCGATCATCGAGAGGTTCATGGGCGGGCGATAACCGGGCAGTCTTCGAAGCTGTGCGGCGACTGTGGGAACAGACGCTGCCACCCGCTCGACGCCGTCCACCGGGAGCGTCTCCGCCAGTCGGTACTGGACCTCGGTGAGTGCCCGTGCCGGGTCTCCCGGTGAGGACACCACGATGGAGCCGTCGGGATCCTGGTGGGCCCGATAGGGGGCGCCGTCGGCTCCCACACGGTGGAGCACGCCATCCCGCACCACGGTGACCAGGTCTTCTCCCCAACGCGTGTGGCGGGCCAGGCACGCCGGCAGGTCGACCGGGCGGGAGGGCAGCCAGACGGCCTCGTTCATGCCGGGTGGGGCGGGGACGTTGCGAGCAGGGCGATGTCGGTGGAGGACATGGCCGGCGCCGACCGGATCATCGGTGCGGAGAGCGCTTCCTAGGCGCTCGGCTGCTCATCCTTCAACCGGCCCTTCTCGCGGAGCTTGACGACGACCATGGAGGCGACGGCCTCGGCCCGTTCGGCGTCCAGCTTCCTCGAGAGCCGTTCGACCAGCTGTGCTTTCGCCTCCGCCTCGGTGAGGCCCTCCCACCGGGTCCGTTGCCCGTAGAGGCGGGCCACCAGGAACCCGAGCCCGACCAGGATCGCCACGACCGCCAGCTTCCTCATGCGTTCTCCCACGCCGACAGCGCGGCCTCGTCGGCCAGCCAGGTCACGGTGCCATGCTCCATCAGCCGCTGAGCCGGCAGCGTGCTGTCCCCGGCGAGGATGCGCGCCAGTGCCGGGGCCTTCCCCTCGCCCGACACCAAGACGAGGATCTGGCGAGCGCGCCACGCCAGCGGATAGGTCGCCGTGAGCCTCCAGGTGTCCTTCTGCGGCACGTGGTTGGCCACGAACCATCGGTCTCTGACCTCGAGCGCCGCCGTCTCGGGGAACAGCGACAGCGTGTGACCGTCGTCACCGATGCCGGCCAGGAGCAGATCCGGCCTCGGCCCGTCCATGTCGGGGTCGAGGATCTCGATCAGCGTGCGCTCGTAGTCGGCAGCCAGGTCGCCGGGGTCGGCACCGTCCTGCCAGGGAACCGGGAAGAACGTCGCCCCCGTGCCCTCCAGCAGGAGTCGGTCGGCCATGGTCCCGTTGTGATCCTCGTGACCGGGCGGGACGAAGCGCTCGTCGCCGACCCAGGCGTAGACGCGGTTCCACGGCACATCCAACTCGGTCAACACCCGGTACGTGTTGGCGGGCGTCGATCCGCCGGCAACTCCGAGGGTCACCACCTCACCCGCGTGGTGGCGGAGGAATCGGGCGATCCGATCCGCAGCCCCCTCGGCGAGGGCATCGGCATTGGAGAACGACACGACGTCCGGCTGCATCCGGTGAGCCTAGGTGGTGAGCACCGGTGTCGAGCACGCGACCCGGGCCTCGTCGACTGCGTCGA
Source organism: Acidimicrobiia bacterium (assembly GCA_052032125.1). Taxonomy (GTDB): domain Bacteria; phylum Actinomycetota; class Acidimicrobiia; order Spongiisociales; family Spongiisociaceae; genus JBPEXB01. Next base: position 8,089 of record JBPEXB010000082.1, on the reverse strand, counting down.
CTCGGCGATCCGGAATCCGGTACCCGGGCTCCGGGTTCCGGATGCATGCGAGACCTGCGGGATGGTTCGCGAGAGGTCAGCGACGCTGGGCAGATGCGATGAGGGCGGGGGCCGGGAACTGCACGCGACCGTCCAGTCCGACGAAGTCGGCGAGTTCGCTGGATGCCGCCTCCAGCAGCGAATCGAAGGCCCGGTCATCGATCTGGTCGGAGAGCGTCCATCCTCGGATGTCGGTGTGGACCCACGCCTCCAATGACGCGAAGACGGCGGTGCCGTCGTGGCGCACGACGGAGACGTCCGGAAACACCTCCTCCATGGCTTCTCGGACCATCTCGATCGTGCCCATCGAGAACGGTGCTCGTAACGCACCGGCCGCGTCGGTGCCGAAGAGGCGATCCAGCAAGGCGACCATGGCTGCGTAGCCGGGGCTCTCGCCGAGGCTCGCCCAGGTGGCGACCGTCACGGATCCCCCCGGCCGCACCACCCGCGCCATCTCCTCCAGGGAGCGGCGACGATCCTCGAAGAACATCACAGCGAACTGGCTCACCACCCGATCGAAGGAGCCGTCGCTGAACGGAAGCGCTTCGGCGGGAGCGAGCTGCCACGTGACGGCATCCGTGAGGCGGGCCGCGACACGCAACATCCCCTCGTTGATGTCGACGCCTGTCACCGTTCCTGAATCTGCCAGCCTCCGGGCGGCGGCCCGAGCGAGGACGCCCGTCCCACAGCCGATGTCCAGGATGTCATCACCCTCGGAAAGGCCGGCGTGGCGCAGCACGATCTCCGGCCACTGGCCGAAGAGCGCCGGCACGAAGAACTCCTCGTAGACCTCGGCCGCCGAGGCGGCCACCTGTCCGGTCGATGCGGTGTCGTGAATCGTCATGGCGGCAGCGTGCCCCGGGGGTCGTTGAACGATCCAGCGCGAAAAAAGAACTCGACCGCCCCGGCATCGCCGGGGAGGATGTGACGATGCGCACCTATCGCCAGTACTGCCCGGTCGCCCGCGCCAGCGAGATCCTGGCAGAGCGTTGGAATCCACTCATCATTCGCAACCTGATGTTCGGGGCGAGCACGTTCTCGGCGATCGCAGGCGGCGTGCCGACGATGTCACGTTCGATGTTGATCAAGCGTCTGCGACAGTTGGAAGAGGCGGGAGTCATCGTCTCGGAACCCAAGCCCAACGGACACGGGGCGACCTACTCGCTCAGCGACGCGGGTGCGGATCTCGCCCGGGTGATCGACGAGATGGGCCAGTGGGCAGAGCGATGGGTCGAAGTCCTGCCCGCGCACAACGACCCGGGCTTCGCGCTGTGGGCCTGGTGCAGCGTTCAGCTCAACCGGGCGACCCTGCCCGAGGAGCGGGTGGTCGTCGAATTCGATTTCTCGGACCAACCGGAGGGCAACCGCTATTTCTGGCTCTTGATGCAGGACCGGACCGCCGAGCTGTGCACGACCGATCCTGGTGGCGAGCCGGGGCTTCGCGTCGTGGCGCGTGCCTCCGTCTTCGTCGATTGGCACCGGGGAGCGCTGTCGTGGGCTGACGCGACCAGAACAGGCGGCATCGCGCTGAGTGGCAATCGGCGGCTGGCCCGCGCCTTCCCTACGTGGAACACCCACACGCCGGTCCTCGCCTGAGGGGGGCATCGCCGAAACGTCCTCTCACCACGGCGCGTCGACACGGCGATCCGGGACCCGGATCCCGGGATCCGGGCTCGGGGCACCGGGGTCCCGGGGCCTGCTAGAACCGCCTGATGGCACGCGAGGTCGTCATCCGTGGGAGCCGGGGCACGGTCTCGGGGCGATGGCGGGCGATCCGCCGACCGGAGGGCCCGGCCATCCTGCTGGCCCACGGCGCCGGCACCAACCAGGATCACCGGTCGATCGTCGCCCTGCGAGACGGGCTGGCGGCCCACCGGCTGCCGGTGTTGACGTTCAACTACCCCTATACCGAGCGGGGGAGCGGAAGGCCCGATCGGCAGGAGACCCTCCTCGACACCCACCGGGCCGCCGCGGCGTGGCTCAGGTCACGCCACGACGGCATCGTCATGGCTGGGCGATCGATGGGTGGTCGGATGGCGACCTATCTGGCCGCCGATGGCGAGTCGTGCCGGGGCCTGGTGCTCTACGCCTACCCGCTCCACCCGGCCGGAAAGCCGGATCGGCTGCGGGTCGACCACCTCGGCGACATCCCGGTGCCCTCGCTGTTCTTCACCGGTACCCGGGACGCCCTGGCGCAGCCAGACCTCGTCGAACGACATCTGCGGCCGCTCCCGCGAGCGAGGTTGGAGCTGATCGAGGACGCCGATCACAGCTTTCGGGTCCCGAAGCGGTCCGGCCGGACGTCTGACGAGGTGCTGACCTGGATCGTGGACCGAACCGCCGAGTGGGTGAAGGCGCTGCCCTAACCCCGAGCCTCGAGGGCCTTGACCTTGCCGAGACGGCGCAGGTGGCGCTCTTCACCGGTGAAGGAGGCGCCGAGGAAGGCGTCGACCAATTCGACGGCGACGTTCTCGCCGATCACCCGGCTGCCGACGCACAGCACATTGGCGTCGTCGTGCTCCACGGCCTGGTGGGCGGTGTAGGTGTCGTGGGCGAGGGCGGCCCTGACACCGTGCAGCTTGTTGGCGGCGATCGACGCCCCGGCTCCGGATCCGCACACGATGATGCCGCGTTCGGCGTCGCCGCCTCTCACCGCCTCCCCGACGGCGGCTGCGAAGTCGGGGTAGTCGACGGGCGCCTCCGAGTCGGTTCCCACGTCGACCACGGCGAAGCCGCCCTCCTTGAGGTGCGAGATCAGGAACTCCTTGAGCCGGTATCCGGCGTGATCGGCCCCGATGGCGACGCGCATGGCCGGGAGGCTAGCGAGTCCGGCGCAGCGCGCCGGAGTACCAGGTACCAGCAGACAGCAACCAGCAGCAGGCCACCCGCCAGCCGCCAGCAGCCAGCCGCCAGCAGCCAGCAGCCAGCCGCCAGCAGCCAGGCTTCCGGGCCATGTTCCTGGCGAGGGTCAGGCGTCGCGCCTGCTTGGCGCTCCGTGCGGGGTACGACAGCCCGGGCTCCGGGCTCCGGGTTCCGGGTTCCGGGTTCCGGGCTCCGGGTTCTCAGTACCGGGTACCCGAACCACGCCCACTACGCTGCCGCCGGTGGGAGATCCTCTGAACGAGCGCATCGTCGTCAGCGGGGGGCGGCGGCTCCGCGGCGAGGTCGGTGTGTTCGGCGCCAAGAACGCGGTGCTCAAGCACCTCGTCGTCACCCTGCTCGCTCCCGGTGTCCACCGGCTCACCAATGTCCCGGGCATCCTGGACGTGGAGATCATGGGCAAGGTGCTCGAGCACGCCGGGGCCCGCTGCACGTTCGACGAGCATGCGGTCACCGTCGAGGTCCCCGACGAGCTGAACCCCGAGACCCCGCTGGAGCTGGTCCGGCAGATGCGGGCTTCGATCGTCGTCTTGGGGCCACTGCTGGCCCGCTGCGGCACCGCCCGGGTGGCAATGCCCGGCGGTGACGACCTGGGTGCCCGGCCCATCAACATGCACCTGGACGGCCTCCGCCGGCTCGGTGCCGAGTTCGAGCTCTCCCACGGCGTCCTGCGGGGCTGGGCGGACGGAGGCCTGCGCGGCGCCGAGATCGACCTGGACTATCCGAGCGTCGGCGCCACCGAGAACGTGTTGCTGGGGGCAGTGACGGCGACGGGCGAGACCATCATCGACAACGCCGCCCGGGAGCCGGAGATCGAGGACGTGGCCCGGCTGCTCACCAAGATGGGGGCCAAGATCGAAGGGGCCGGCACCTCCACGATCCGGGTCCTGGGCGTCGACCGGCTGTCCCCTGCGGAGCACCGGGTGGTGCCGGACCGTCTCGAGGCCGGGACCTTCGCGGTGGCCGCCGCCATCACTGGCGGCGACGTTCGCGTGCGTGACTGCGTCCCCGAGCATCTCCGCATGGAGTTGCGCAAGTTGGAGGCCGCCGGGTGTGAGATCGACCGGGGCGACGATTGGTTCACGGTGCGGGCGCCGGAGCGGCCCGATGCCGTCGACTTCGCCACGCTGCCCTATCCCGGGTTCCACACGGACATGCACCCCACCTTCGTGGCGATGCTGGCCGTGGCCGACGGGACCTCGGTCATCACCGAGAACCTCTACGACTCCCGGTTCAAGTACATCGGCGAGCTCGGCCGGATGGGCGCCGACATCACCCGGGAGTGGCAGCACGCGGTGATCCGCGGGGTCGAGCGGTTGTCCGGATGTCCCGTGCAGGCGCACGACATCCGCGCAGGAGCTGCGCTGGTGCTGGCCGGCCTCCGGGCCGAGGGCCAGACCACGGTCCACGATGTCTCCCACGTCGACCGGGGATACGAGGACTTCGCCGGTCGGTTGCGGTCGCTCGGGGCGGCCGTGGAGCGTCTGGCCGGTTGACCGTCTCGATCGCCGATCGGCTGCGGTTCGACCCCGCCACCGGCACCGTCATTCGCACGCCGCCGGGATCCGGTTACGGGTACTGGGTCGGCGGCCACAAGGTCACCCACCAGGACGGGCGGTTCGTGCTCTTCTCCCGCGAGCGGCGGCCGCTCGAGTTCGGACGGGGAGGGTCGTGTTCCGTGGCCATCAGCGAGGACGGCATCGACTTCGAAACCGTATGGACGGCCGACAAGTCGGCATTCGACGCGAGTTCGCTCGAGGTGGGGCACGTGGTACGCCACCGCGAAGACGAGTGGCGCCTCTACATCTCCTACGAGCGGGCGGGAACGACGACCTGGCGCATCGACGTGCTGCAGGCAGCCGACCCGGCCGAGTTCGTCGCCCAATCCCGCCGCACGGTCCTGCAGCCCCAGCACTTCGGAATCGGGTGGATCAAGGATCCATGGGTGGTGCGGACCGACGATGGAGGGTATGACCTCTACGCGGCCGTGCCGGCCCGAGGCGCTCCCTCCGTCGATGAGGACGGCATCTCCATAGGGCCCGAGGACGCCACCGTGCTGGCTCGCTCGAGCGACGGTCTCATCTTCGAGCGGCTGGAGTACGTCTACGAAGCGGCGATGGACGGCTCGTGGCACGGGCACCGCGGGCGCCTCGACTGCCTGTTCCCGTTCGAGGATGGATGGGTGGGCACCTTCTCGGGCGGCCGGACCATGTACGACAACTACGAAGAGCCGTGTGGCCTCGTGGCGGGCCCCGACCGCCACTCCCTGACCAGGGTCGACACGGCAGGTCCCTGGGTGCAGAGCCCCTACGGGTGCGTCCGGTACGTGTTCGGCGTCCCGGTCGGCGACGCCGTGTACTTCTACTACGAGTACACCACCGAGGATGGGTCCCACGACCTGCGGGTTTCGGTGGTGCGCCCCGGCTGACGATCCGCCCATCCGGTGGTTCCGATCACTACGCTCGGCCCATGGCACAACTCCAGCTTCGCCCGTTCACGATCGGGGAGATCCTCGACGCTTCGTTCACCGTGTTCCGGAACCGGTTCCGGCAACTCATCACCCTGTCGGCCATCATCGTGGTGCCGCTCGGCATCGTCCAAGGCCTGTGGGCCGCGTCGCTGCAAGACGCCGCCAACGACCCCACACCGGATTTCGACGCCGGGCTGCTCGGAGCCTCGCTCGCCATCCTGGTGCTGGGGATCGTGATCGCCCAGATCGCCACCGCCGCGATCACCCGGGCCGTCGCCGACGCCTACCTGGACATCGACTCGACCTGGCAGTCGTCCTGGTCGGCCGCCATGGCGAAGCTCGGCACCATCATCCTCACCGCCATCCTGTTCGGCCTGGGCGTCTTCGTGGGGTTCATCTTCCTCATCATCCCCGGGATCATCATCGCCGTCTCGTGGGCGGTGTACATGCCGGCGATCATGGTCGAGAACCTCGGCGCCAGTGACAGCCTCCGCCGATCCTGGAATCTCGTGTCTGGGCGACGCTGGGCGGTGTTCGGGACCATTCTGCTGGTGAACATCCTCGCCGGCATCGTCGGTGGCATCCTCGGCGCCATCCTCGGGATCATCTTCGGTGACAGCGCAGCAGGTGCTGCCCTCGCCAGCGCGGTTGCCAGCGTGTTCACCACGCCGTTCGTGGCGGCCGCCACCGTCGTGATCTACTTCGACCTCCGGGTGCGCAAGGAGGGCTTCGACCTCGAACTGCTCGCCCGTCAGGTTCCCGGGGCCACCGGGACGGCGCCTCCGGCCGGATCCGACCAGAATCCTCCGCCCGAGGCGACCGGTGAGGGAGGGGACACCTGGCCGCCGCCCGTCGACGGGTGACCACCAGGCGGCCCACCCGGGCCGCCCGACTGATCTCGATCTGCCTGCTGTCCGCCACGGCGCTCCTGACGGCGACGCCAGGGGCGTGGGGCGGTGCCATCGTGGCCGACTCGACAGAAGACGCTGCTCAGATTCGCACCACGATCGACGACATCCTGGAGCGTCCCGCCTACACCGGCGTCGGACAGAGCCCGCTGTCCCGGCTGCTGCGTGACAACCCGCTCAGTCGCTGGCTGCTGGAGGTCTGGGAGCGATTCCTCGAGTGGCTGAGGAACCTCGGAGGGAATCGCGATCCGGCCGTGCCCACCACCCAGCAGGATCCCGAGCGGTCGAGCGCCGGACTGCTGGTGGCGCTGCTGGCGGTGCTCTTGGTCGCCACGATCGCCCTGCGGCTCGCCCGGACCCGTGACGAGCGAGCAGAGCGGGCACGACTGCAGCGCCGGGAGGGCGAGGTCACGATCGCCGAGCTCGAGCTCTGGGCGGACGATGCCGAGCGCCGGGGAGCGTTCGATGAAGCCATTCGCCTGCGCTTCCAGGCCGGACTGCGGCGGCTCGACGATTCGGGAGCGGTGGAGCTGGATGCCGCGACCCCGACCGGACGGGTGCGATCCATGTTGGCGCTGCGGGAGTTCGACGCCGTGGCCAACTCCTTCGAGGTGGCCGCCTACAGCGACCAGCCGGTCTCGGAGTCCGACGCCACCGAGGCGGTGCGGGGGTGGCAGGACGTCTTCCGGGTGCTCGATCCTCGGGCGGGCGACGACGGGGAGGATGAGTGAGCGAGCGGTTCGGGATCGATCCCGACTATGTGCCCGGCCCGGCGCTCAGCAGGCGCATCGTCCGGAGGGTGGCGTTGATCATCGCCCTGATCGTGGCGGGCAACCTGCTGGTGATCATCATGGCCCGCTGGCTCGACCCGCAGACCAGTGGGCCGTTCGGCTCGTCGTTCGTGACGACGGAGGAGGGCGTCGGCGCCTGGCACGACCTCCTGTCGGAACTCGGTCGCTCCACGGAGAGATCCCGGGCACCGCTGACCGAGGTCGTCCTCCCGACGGACACCACCGTCGTGCTGGTCGATCCCACTGAGGGCCTCGACGCTGCGTACGCGAGCGCGTTGCTCGACCACGCCGAGTCCGGGGGCCGGGTGGTGCTGGTCGGCGTGGCGAACGTGGCCCGCCTCTTCGACCTCGACCTCGACCTCACCAGGACCGTGCAGGACGACGCTCCCGTCCCGGGAGGTCTGACCGGGGGAGTCGGGGCGGTCGATGCCCGCTCGGACGCCCGGTATGCGCTGGGCGACCTCGAGGCGGTCGTGGGCGACGCGCGTTCGGCCCTGGTCGCCAGGGCGGTCAGGGGGGACGGCGATGTCATTGTCGTGGCGGACCCGTGGCTGTTCTCCAATGCCGACATCGGGCTGGCCGACAATGCGGTGCTGGCGGTTCGCCTCACCGGATCGGCGGACGTGGTCTTCGACGAGTACGTCCATGGTTTCGGGCTCGATCAGGGCGTGAGCGGTCTCGCCGAGTCGGTGGTCACCTTCGTGGTGGTCGGCGTGATCGCCGCCTTGCTCGGCATGTGGGCGGTCGGCAAGCGGCTGGGGCCCCCTGAGCAACAACAGCGAGCGCTGCCGCCGCCCCGCAGTGAGTACCTGGAGGCGGTGGGCCGGTCCCTGGAGCATGCCGGTGACGACGACGCCTACGACGTGCTCCGCACCAGGGCGCTGCGCCACGTTCACCGGATCGGCAACCGGTATGTTGGCCTCTCCCGCGCCGAGCAGCAGCGCAAGGCCGCCTTGCAGCTCGGGCTGACGGAGGCCGACATGGCGCTGCTGGAGATCGCC
>JBPEXB010000081.1:0-4310 GCA_052032125.1 Acidimicrobiia bacterium | reverse complement strand
GCGTCGGCGATGGCCTGCTCGAGGACGGCTTCGAAGGCGCCGTCGTAGCGCGGAGATCCGGGGAGGGGACCGAGGTGCACCATCCCGATGAGCTGCAGATCGCTCATCAGTAGGTTCGGATGACCTTCAGCGCAGCCTCGGCGACGTCGCCCTTGACGATCACGTTCTCGGCGTCGGAGGGATCGAGTCGCTGCACGGCGATCCGGCAGATCTCCCCGGCCGGGCCACGGATCAGCTGATCGGTGTCCTCGGAGCCCGACGCATACTTGGCGTACATCGGGCCGATGCCCTCGACCCGCACCTCGGCGCTGTAGTCGAGGCCGGCCTGCTCGAACGCCCAGGGCAGCATCTTCTGGGCCAGCACGATGATGTGGCGGAGGCGCTCGGTGTCCTCGAACTCCTCGTCGCCGACGGCGGCGTGGATGTCGAGCCCGTGCGCCCAGGTCTCGGCGAGGCGGGCGGTGGCGAAGGTCTTGGCCGACATGTCACCGAAGAACCAGGGGACCCGGTCCTTGGGAGTGGAGCGGCTGAGGGCGTCCACGACCTTGGCCCGACCCAGACGCCACCACTCGATGACGTCCTGGGGCCGCATCGCCCGGCCCTGCTTGACGCCGACGGCGGTGAACTCGTCGAAGGTGGCGTAGTCGTTGACCTCGCCGAGGCGGGATCCGCCCTCGGTCAGGGCGTTGCCGGCGTACTCCTCGATGTGGGCGAGATGGGACACCGTGTCGCGGATGTCCCAGCCCTTGGCGGGCGTCTTGGTGGACCAATTTCGCACGTTGACGCGCTGAAGAAACTGGTCGAGCTGTTGCTGTTCTGCAACCAGATCGGAAAGGATCTCTCGCACCGGAGAAAGTGTACTACCGGTTCAGAACGACTCAGTCAGGATCGGTCAGGAATTCGTTCGGGATGGGACCGCCCGGCGCCGGCTGATCGACCACGAAACCGTTGAGCCGGTTGATCATCCGGCGCAGGCCGCCGAAGCTGCGTCGGTTGAAGTGGAGGCGGATCCTGGCGCATTCCAGGGCGTCCCGATCGGCCAGCTCGTGGTCGGACGGGTTGGCCCGCTCGATCTCCCCACTGGTGAGGATGGCGGCGAACTCCTCGTTGAGCTCGAACATCTGCTCGTCGGTGGGGGTCTGCCGCAGCCGGATCACCAGCTTGCCGTTCACGAAGCGCTGCGAGTGGTAGTTGGCGTAGAAGCCGCAGATCTCCTCGGCCGCCTCGTCGATGTCGCGGGCGATCTTGAACAGGTCGAGGTCGCCTGGGCTGATCCACCCCTGGTCGAGCAGCTCCTCGTCGATGAAGCGCCTCCACGTGGGCCAGTAGCTCTCGCCCGCCTCCATGAGCACGATCGGGTGGAGGGGCGCCTTGCCGGTCTGGACGAGCGTCAGCAGCTCGAACAGCTCGTCCATGGTCCCGAAGCCGCCCGGGAAGATGGCGAAGGCGTTCGATTCCTTGACGAAGCCCAGCTTGCGGGTGAAGAAGTACTTGAAGTTGATGAGCCGGCTGTCCAGCACGAACTCGTTGGCGTCGGCCTCGAACGGGAGCCGGATGTTGACGCCGAACGAGCCCTCCCGGCCGGCGCCCCGGTTGCCGGCCTCCATGATCCCGGGCCCGGCGCCGGTGATGACCATCCACTCCCGCTCCTGGACCATGTGCTGGGCGAAGTCGTGGGCCAGCTTGTACTCGGGGCTGTCCTCGGGCGTGCGGGCGGACCCGAACATCGTCACCTTGGGAATGTCGCGGTAGCCGCTGAACACCAGCGCCGAGTACCGCATCTCCTTGAGCGCCGTGTTGAACAGCTTCAACTCGCCCCGGTCGGGCCGGTCGCGGTAGAGCTTCAGCGAGGTCGTGACCAGCTCGGCGATCAGGTCGCCGTTGGGCCCGTCACCAGCCATCGCCACCAGTTCGGCGATGCGGGCGTCGAGCTCCGGGTCACCCATCTCGTAGGCGGGCATGCAGATCCTTCGGGGTCGATGTCGCTCCAAGGTAGTCGGAGCCACGGGACAATCCGGCCGGTCGAGACGGCTGGAACCTGTGGACCGGGGCCTGTCGATGGGCGAAGATGCCCTCCACCTCGGAGGACGGACGGGTGAGCGAGCAGCGCAGAGCACGGCGGGGGAGGAGAGGTCGGGTGGCGATCGCCCCCGACGTGGCGCCGATCGTCCAGCCGCTCTCGCGCATCGATCCGTATGCCGTCGCCACCGAGGACCAGATCGAGCAGATCCACGAGACCTCGCTGCGGATCCTCGAGGAGGCGGGACTGGCCTTCTACGACGAACGGGCGGTGGCTCGTCTCCGCGAGCATGGGGTCGACGTGGACGACGAGTCCATCGCCCGCTTCGATCGGTCGCTCGTCGAGCACTATCTGGCCATGGCGCCCGAGACGTTTCGCTGGCGGGCGCGCAATCCGGAGCGCTCGGTCACGATCGGGGGCCGCCACATTGCCTTCGCCCCCGTCGCCGGCCCGCCGTACATCGACGATCTGGAGCGGGGGCGGCGGTCCTCCACGCACGCCGACCTGATCGACCTCATCAAGCTCACCCAGGCGAGCCCGCACCTGCACACGCAGGGCTCGGAGATCGTCGTGTCGGGCGACGTGCCGTTCCACGAGCGGGCCCTGGACCTGACCTACGCCCACCTCCGCTACGGGGACAAGCCGATCATGGGCCATTACGGGCTCGGCATCACCGCCTACGACAGCGTCGAGATGGCCAAGGTGGCGTTCGGCGAGGACGTCGTGGCCTCCGAGCACGTGCTGCTGGGCATCATCAACATCTCCAGCCCCCGCCGCCTCGACGACCGGATGCTCGGCACGATCGAGCAGTACGCCGGCGCCAACCAGGCCCTGTGCATCACGCCGTTCATCCTGGCCGGGGCGATGGGCCCGGCCACGATCCTCGGCACGGTCACGCAGGCCAACGCCGAGACGCTGGCCGGCATCGTCTACACGCAGATGGTCAGGCCCGGCACGCCGTGTGTGTACGGGCCCTTCCTGGCGTCGGTCGACCTGCAGTCGGGCTCCCCGGTGATGGGCTCGGCCGAGAGCGCGCTGACCAACCTGCTGGCAGGCCAGCTGGCCCGCCGGTATCACCTGCCGTTCCGGCCCTCGGGCACCTACGCCAGCGCCAAGGTGCCGGACGTTCAGACCGGCATGGAGTCGGTGATGTCGATGCTGCCTTCGATGCTGTGCCAGCCCAACTTCGTGCTCCATGCGGCGGGGTGGATGGAGAACGGGCTGACCACCAGCCTCGAGAAGTTCGCCCTCGACGCCGAGCTGCTGGGGGTGCTGTTGCGGTTCGCCGGCGGGATCAGCTGGGACGACGACGAATGGGCGCTCGACTCGATCCTCCACGAGGTGCAGCCGGGGGGCCATCACCTCGGCACCGCCCACACCTTCGAGCGGTTCCGCACCGCCTTCCATCGGGCCGAGTTGTTCGACTACGACTCGTTCGAGACGTGGGAGGCGGCCGGGGCGCTCACGTCCCAGGACCGGGCGTCGGCCAAGGTGCGGGCCATGCTCGACGCCTACGAGCAGCCCCCGATGGACGACGGCGCCAGAGAGGCGCTCGACGAGTACGTGGCCCGGCGACGCACCGAGATCGACCCGGCGGACTTCCAATGACCGAGGCGATCTCGCCCCGCACCGTCGGTCGCATTGGGCCCCGGTCGCCCGAGGAGACCAGCCGGGCCACCAGCCTCAACTGGCATTCCCTGGGACCCGGAGCGCTGGCGCTCGAAGAGTTCGCCGCCGCCGGCATCACGCCTCCCGACCTCGACGCGATCCGCAGCTACCGGCTGCGCCGGGTACGGGAACGGCTGGTGGAGTTGGACTACGCCGGGATCGTCCTCTACGACCCGGTGCACATCCGCTACGCAGCCGACAGCACCAACATGTCGCTCTGGACCTCGCACAACCCGAGCCGCTACCTCTGGGTGTCGGCGGACGGCCCGATGATCCTCTTCGACTACTCGAACCTCGACTTCCTCTCCCTCCACCTCCCGTTGATCGACGAGATCCGCCCGGCCGTGCAGTGGATGCACGAGCTGGCGGGCGACGAGCGGCCCCGCAACCTGGCGCAGTGGTCGGGCGAGCTGGCCGAGCTGGTGGCCCGCCACGGGGGTGGCAACCGGCGCATCGCCATCGATCGAGCCAGCCCCGACGCCATCCACGCCCTCGAGGCGAGGGGCCTCGAGCTGTTCAACGGCGGTGAGGTGATGGAGATCGCCCGCTCGATCAAGAGCGCTGACGAGATCCAGGCGATGCGAGCGGCCATCGTGACCTGCGAGAACACCATGCGGATCAT
>JBPEXB010000080.1:0-4686 GCA_052032125.1 Acidimicrobiia bacterium | reverse complement strand
CTGGCGATCTCGTCCGGTGTCGCCATGCGGCCCAGCGGCGTGGTGCGGGTCGTGTACGACTCCAGATCTCCCCAGCCGGCCTCCTCGAACCGGACCATCGCCTCCTCGATCCCTTCGGTCCGCGTGACGCCGGGAGCGATGCCCACCACCCTGATTCCCGAAGGCGCCAGGTCCACCGCCAGGGCTTTCGTCAACCCGGCCAGCCCGTGCTTGGAGCTCACGTAGTGGGCCGAGGCAGGGCCGGCGGCCATCCCGGCGTTGGAGACGACGTTCACGATCACGCCCCCCGAAGCCGGGTTGGCCGGATGCACCATCAGCCGGGCGGCCTCGCGTGCGCCGCGGAACGCCGCCCCCAGGTTGAGCTCCAGGACGTCTCTCCACTCCTCATCCCCGAGCTGGAGCACGTGGGCGCTGGGGTAGATGCCGGCGTTGTTGACCCAGATGTCGAGGCGGCCGAGGCGCTCGAGGGCGGCCTGGGCGAGCTGTGCCGGTGCCTCGGGCTCACGAAGATCGATGCCCACGACGTCGTGATCCTGGTCGTCCGGTGGAGCGATGTCGGCCGCCAGCACCGCCGCGCCGGCTTCTCGCAGCCGGGTGACGACGGCGGCGCCGATGCCGCGCCCCGCCCCGGTCACGACCGCGCCCCGACCTTCGAGTGACGCGAGCTCGGCGAGCGACGGAAGAGGCTCAGAAGCCATCCCGGTCCCTGTCCAAGCAGATTCTGCTCCGCACGCGCATGAGCAAATGTTATACAATCGACCGACCACCACGACACGGTGGTGGGTTCGAGAGCCGAGGAGGGGAAGACAGCATGAGAGTCTTCCGGTGGCGAGGATGGTCGAAGTTCGTAGCGGTTCTGGCGGTGCTTGCACTTGTGGCGGCCGCCTGCGGCGGCGACGACGGGGCGGATGACACTCAGGCGACGAGCGGCACGACGGGCGGCACGACGGCAGAGCGACCCTACGAAGGAGTCACGCTCAAGCTGGCGAAGGCACCGTTCGGCGAGGACGAGAAGGACCTCACCTTGGAGTTGCTCCAGCCGTTCATGGATGAGACCGGCATCATGATCGAGCACACGACGATCCCGTGGGATCAGCTCGAGGCGTTGTACACGGCGAACTTCGCCGGCAACGACCCATTCGACGTGATGTACCAGACGAGCACCCACCTGACGCTGTTCGGCGACCAGGGGGCTTTCGTCGACATGACGCCGTTGCTCAACGGCGCGGACTATGCCGACGATCGGGCTCGTTTCCCGGACAGCATCATCAACGCGAGCGTCTACCAGGACAAGCTCTACGGTGTGCCGTTCATCATCGGGACCATCGTCATGTACGCCAACCTCGACCTCCTCGAAGAGGCAGGGGTGACGGACATCCCGACGACCACGGAGGAGTTGATCGCGGCCGGCACTGCCGTCGTCGAGAACACCGACGCGTGGGGCTTCTACACCCCGACGACCGTGAACGACTTCGGCTGGTACTTCAACCTGCAGAACGTGCACAACTTCGGCGGCGACATCATCGCCGACGACTTCTCGTCGGCGACGATGGACTCGGAGCCGGTGCGCCAGGCGACCCAGTATGCGGTCGACCTGATCTGCAACGCCGAGGTGCAGCCTCCGCTCGGTCAGTACGACCGGGAGGGCGCGATCGCGCTCTTCCAGGGTGGAGAGCTGGCGTTCCTGCTGGACGAGCCACTGCGCGTGACCGTGTTCCAGGATGCCGATCTGCCGTTCGAGTGGGACATGTTCCTGCCGGTCGGCTCGCCTGATGGCGTGCGGACCACCTTCTCGACCACCGGCCACTGGGTCATCGCCGAGAAGAGCGACAAGAAGGAGGCAGCCTGGGAGCTGGTCAAGTTCCTCAGCTCGCCCGAGTTCTCCGGTCCCTTCAACGAGCGGTACGGGTTCATTCCGACCCGTGACGACGTGGACATCACCGGTGGCGACGAGCTGCTGGCCCGCAACTTCGAGTGGGCGATGACGACCTGGGACGGGCTCGTGACCCATCCGCAGATCAACCCGCTCCTCGACGAGTACGTGAAGGCCCTCGAGGCTGCCACGACCTGCCAGACCTCGGTGGACGAAGCCCTGACCAACGCACAGGACAGGGCGTCCGAGATCCTCGGCGGATAGGAGCCGGACGACGAGATCGGGAGCGTGAACGGCCCGGCGGCGTGACGCCGCCGGGCCGGCGCTCCGCACACGGACCCACCACGACTCGTCGAGCGTGGCGGACTGCGAGGACGGAGACCCTGCAATGACCGTCGAGGCGACCCAGGTCCCGGTCGAGCCGGACCCCGGCTGGGCCGAGCTGACGCTGTCGCCGAAGGAGTACCGCCGCGCCAGGAGGAGCTACCGCCTGCGCGCCGGGCTCACCGGCTACGGCTTCCTCGCGCCGTACCTGGTGATCTGGCTCACCTTCCTGGCCTTCCCGGTCGCCTGGGCCATCTGGCTCAGTTTCAACACGGGCGGCATCGTCGGCGACGCGACCTTCGTCGGGTTCGACAATTGGACGAGAGTGCTCGACGACTCCGAGCTGCGCACGGCGGTGGTCAACACCTCGATCTACGTCGTCATCGCCATCTCGGTGGTGTTCACCTTGGCCATCTTCCTGGCCTCGCTGCTGAACAGGTACCGACGGGGGAGCAACTTCTTCAAGCTGGCGCTCTACTTCCCGCTGCTGGCGCCGCCGATCCTCGGCGCCATCATCTGGTTCTTCCTGGTGCATTTCGACTTCGGCGTGCTGAACCTGCTGCAGCGGACGATCCTCAGGGGCGAGGGGATCAACTTCCTGGGCAGCAACCCCAACGCTCTCCTCACCATCGTCGGCGTCGAGGTGTGGCGGGGCCTCGGATTCTGGGTGCTCTTCTTCCTGGCCGGACTCCAGGCCGTGCCGGAGGAACTCATCGCCGCCGCCAAGGTCGACGGGGCCAAGGCCCGGCGGCGCTTCCTTCGCATCACGGTTCCGACCCTGCGCCCGCTGCTGCTGTTCGCGCTGGTCATCGCGGTCATCTTCAACTTCCAGCTGTTCGACTCCGTGGCGGTGCTGACCGACGGCGGACCGGCACTGGGAACGGCCACGGTCGTCTGGTTCATCTTCAAGCGGATGTTCGCCTTCCAGGACACCGGCCTGGCCTACACCGCCAGCATCGGCCTGTTGATCGTCATCCTCGTGATGACCGCCATCTCCTTCTACGCGCTCGGGCGCAGGCAGGCGCGTGAAGCATGACCGTGCAGGACATCTCCACCGACTTCGAGTTCGACCGCGAGGCCTTCGAAGCTGCCGCCCGGCGGCGACGCGTGACCGAGCGCACTCGCAAGATCCTCGCCTATTCGGCACTGATCCTGTTCGTGCTGATCGCCGTCGGACCAGCCGTCTATCTGATCTCGCCGGCCTTCCGCGACAGCGTGTCGCTGTTCACGTATCCACCCGAGTGGATCCCGCGTGAACCCACCCTGGACAACTTCCGCTTTCTCTTCACGAACACGGCCTACGCCCGGTGGGCGGTGAACACGATGATCTACGCAACCGGGGTCACGGTGATCTCGGTGGTGACGAACACCATGGCCGGCTACGCCTTCGCCCGCATGCGGTTCCCCGGCCGCCGGGTCATCTTCTTCTTCATCCTGGCCACGCTGATGATTCCGATCGCTGCGATCCTGGCGCCGACCTACCTCACCGTCCGGACGCTGGGTGGCTGGCCGATCATCGGGTCGATCATCGACCTGGACACCTACGGGGGCTTGATCCTGCCGGCCGCCGTGTCGCCGCTGGGGGTCTTCATGATGCGCCAGTTCATCGAGACGCTGCCCGACGGCCTCTACGAGGCAGCCAAGCTCGACGGCGCCAAGGAGTGGCGGATCTTCCGGAAGATCGTGGTTCCCCTGCTGAAACCGGCCCTCGTGGTGCTCGGCATCTTCGTGTTCATGCTGACGTGGTCGAGCTTCCTGTGGCCGCTGGTGGCCGCCACCGGGGACGACTATCGAGTGCTCACGGTCGGGATCGCATCGCTCGAGGGTCAGTTCGTCACCAACTGGGGCGTCATGGCGGCCGCCGCCCTGCTGACGATCGTCCCGGTCACCATCGTCTTCCTGTTCTTCCAGAAATGGTTCGTCCAGGCCTCCATGGCAGGGGCGTTGAAACAATGAGCGTCGGCCGACGGCGAGTTGCGAAGGAGGTTGGCCATGGCTGAGGTGATCCTCAGGAGCCTCACCAAATACTTCGGCGACGTGACCGCCGTCGAGGACGTGTCGCTGCGGATCCCGGACGGGCAATTCCTCGTGTTGCTCGGACCGTCTGGCTGCGGCAAGAGCACCATTCTCCGCATGATCGCCGGGCTGGAGGATCCGACGTCGGGTGAGATCGCGCTCGACGGAGAACTGATCAACTTCACGGATCCGACCGAGCGCAACGTGGCCATGGTGTTCCAGAACTACGCCCTGTACCCGCACATGACGGTGTTCAAGAACGTGGCATTTCCGCTGGAGACGGCCAAGAAGACCAAACCCGAGGTCGCCGATGCGGTGCAGCGGGCTGCCGGGATCCTCGAGATCGGCGAGCTGCTCGAGCGGCTCCCGGAGCAGCTGTCGGGAGGCCAGCGTCAGCGGGTGGCGCTGGCGCGAGCCATCGTCCGCGAGCCGCTGGTCTTCCTCATGGACGAGCCGCTGTCCAACCTGGATGC
>JBPEXB010000008.1:0-16026 GCA_052032125.1 Acidimicrobiia bacterium | reverse complement strand
GTACGCCATCATGGCGACGCCATGGCTCCTGTTCCCCCTCGAGCGGGCCTTCGCCATGCAGGGCATGGATACGTTCCTCATGAACATGGCCCTGTACCCGGCGTTCGCCGAGGCGTTGTTGTGGAAGAACCAGGAGCTGTGCAAGGACCTGATGGGCCATTTCCTCGACGCCCTGGGACCGAACGTCGACATCATCAAGATCGGCGATGACCTCGGCACTCAAGAGAGCCTCCTGATGTCGCCCGGCATGTATCGCAGTCTCCTCAAGCCCGTGCACGCGGACTACATCGCCTTCATCAAGCAGCACACCGACGCGAAGGTGTTCTTCCACACGGACGGAGACGTTGTCCCGCTCATCGACGACTTCGTGGAGATGGGCGTCGACATCCTCAACCCGATCCAGACATCGGCCGGCCGCATGGCCGATCTTCCCGAGCTCAAGGCCAGATGGGGCGATCAGCTCACCTTCTGCGGCGCCATCGACACCCACCGCATCCTCCCGACCGGCACACCCGAGGACGTGCAGGACGAGGTCCGGCGAGTGATCGAGATCATGGCTCCCGGCGGCGGGTACATGGTCAGCTCGGTCCACACCGTGATGAACGATGTCCCCGCCCGCAACATCCTGGCAATGGTCGACGCCACGATGGAGCACGGACGCTATCCGGTGGCGGCGCCATGACGACAGGCAACGAGCTGCTCGACCGGCTGTACGCCCACGTGGTCGCCGGGGAAGCTGACGACTCGGTGCTCACGACCCGCGAGGGTCTGGCGGCATCCATCGAACCGACCGCGCTGCTCTACGACGCCATGATTCCGGCGCTGGGAGAGGTCGGTCGTCGTTTCGAGCAGGGCGAGTACTTCCTGCCGGAGATGCTGATCGCCGCCAAGGCCATGCAGGCGGCCATGGACGTGCTCCGCCCCCAGATCGTGCGCTCCGAGATGGAGTCGTTGGGCGTCTTCGTGATGGGCACCGTCGCCGGTGACATCCATGACGTCGGGAAGAATCTGTGCAACATCATGCTCGAAGGATCGGGGTTCGAAGTCCACGACCTGGGCATCAACGTCCCCGCGGTTCGTTTCGTCGAGGCCATCCACGAGCGTCAGCCCGTCGCGGTGGGAATGAGCGCCTTTCTCACCACCACCATGCCGGAGCTGGCGTCCAACATGGAGTTGTTCGACGACGAGGGAGTGCTGGGCGACGTCACCGTCCTGGTGGGCGGCGCCCCCGTGGACCAGCGATTCGCCGACGAGATCGGCGCTCACGGATACGCTGCGAACGCCAACTCGGCGGTGCGAGTCACGAAGACGCTCCTGGGGCTCTAGCGCGCCGGGAGGTCCAGACTCCCCGGCCGCTGCCCTCGGCGGATCGTACGACCGTCACTAGCCTCCCGCCCGTGACCGAACCCACCTCAGCACCGCGTTCGTTCGGCAGGGCCTTCTGGAGGCCACCCCGCCCGCACGGCGAAGCCGCCGACGGCCGCACCGTCAGCTTCCTCGAGTTGTTCTACGACCTGGTGTACGTGGTGGTCATCGCCGAGGCTGCCCACCACCTCGCCGAGCACGTGACGTGGCGGGGCGTCGCCGAGTTCGCCGTGGTCTTCGGCCTGATCTGGTTCGCCTGGGCCAATGGCACGATCTACTACGACCTGCACGGACGTGAGGACGGGCGGACCCGTAGCTACGTGTTCGTGCAGATGGGCCTCCTCGCCCTCCTCGCCGTGTTCACCGGCGATGCGGTCGGCGACGACGGTCCCGCGTTCGCCACCGTGTACGCGATCTACCTCGCCGTGTTCGTGTGGCTCTGGTACACGGTGCGCCGCCAGGACGACGAGCGCTACGAGGCGATCACCCGCCAGTGGCTGATCGGCATGGGTGCTTCGGTCGTGATCATCGGCGCCACGGCGTTCATGGGCCCCGACCTGCGACTCATCGTGTGGGCGCTCTTCTACCTCGGGTGGCTCGTGGGCAACCTCGCGCTCGACCGGGTGCGCGGCGGCATGGCGGAAGTGCAGATCGACGTCACGGAGTCGATGATCGAGCGCGCCGGCCTGTTCACCATCATCGTGCTCGGCGAGGTGGTCGTCGGCGTGGTGACCGGCATCTCCGACGCCGAACGCACCGCAGTCGTGATCTCGACCGGGATCATCGGGCTGGTGATCGGGTTCGCCTTCTGGTGGACCTACTTCGACTTCGTGGGTGGCAGGGGGGTTCGATCCGGACGTGGCTTCAACACCACCTGGCTGATGGGCCACCTTCCGGCGACCACAGCCATCGCCGCCGGCGGGGCTGCCATGGTGAGCCTCGTGGAACATGCCGGTGATGGCAGGACGCCGGCGCCCACCGCCTGGCTGCTGTCCGGCTCCGTCGCCCTGGGTCTGGTGGCGCTGGTGCTGATCATCCCCGCACTCCGTGACGCCGAGCGCCTCCCACAGGTGTACGGCCCGCTGCGAGCGGCGCTGCTGATCGGCGCGGCGGCCGCAGTCGGTCTCGGGTGGCTGCGCCCCCGACCGTGGCTCCTGGCGCTACTGCTGGTGGGCGTGCTCTCGCTGGTGTGGGCCTATGCGATCGGGCTGTGGGTCAAGCGCACGGACCCCGACGAGCACGTGCCGTCGCTGGGGTGAGTGGAGCCGGGTACCGGAATCGAACCGGTGACATCTTCTTTACAAGAGAAGTGCTCTACCAACTGAGCTAACCCGGCCGGCCCTCCGATTGTACGACACGGGGATCCGGATGCCGCACCCGGCGCCGGCACTCCCCTAGCCTCGACTCGTGGCCGGTTGGAAGCACGCCTGGGAGTCGGTGGCCGCCGAGCTCGGCCTGCAGATCGAGAAGAGCGACCTCTTCGACCGCCCCACGCTGATGCAGGGCGTGGTCGACGGCGTGCCGCTGCGCATCGCCCACTTCGCCGAGCGCGGCGACGAGAAGGCCCGGCTGACAGTCGGGTTCGGAACCTCGGGCCCGCCGCCGGGGCTGGTCATGAAGCGCCGGACGAGCGGCCACTGGAAGATGGCCCCGCAGCTGCACCCCCGCCACCGCCGGGTCGGCCTCTGGGAGCTGTGGTCCAACGACGACACCCAGCTGGACGAGTGGCTGACCGAGGAGCGACAGCGGGCGATCATGCACCTCGACCCGACCGTCGACGTGACCCACTCGGCCATCGTCATGGTGATTCAGCCGGCCGGTGACGCGGCGGCGCTCCTGCGGGGCGCCAAGCGGATCATCGCCGACGCCGGCGTGCTGGCGGGCGAGCCGCCCGCGTTTCAGGGGTAGGGGCGCAAGGTCCGACGAGCGCTCCTGGTGGGGCATGCACCTTCCAGCGTGACGGTCGTGTGCGAGCCCCCTTCGGGCTCATTGCTGCAGGCGTCGTGCAACACAGGGCCCTCGATCCCCCCAAGGGGGATCAAGGAGCGAGCGCTCAGCTACTCCACCTCTCCGAGGTACGCCTGGCGCATCTCGGGGTTGGCGAGGAGGTTCTCGGCGGTGTCGGCCAGCACGATCTGGCCGGTCTGGAGCACGTAGCCGTAGTCGGCGATCGACAGGGCCATGTTGGCGTTCTGCTCGACGACGAAGACGGTCGTCCCGGCCTCGTTGATCTGCTGGATGATCTCGAAGTTCTGGGCGACCAGCACCGGGGCGAGGCCCATCGAGGGCTCGTCCATGAGCAGCACCTTGGGCCTGGCCATCAGCGCCCGGCCCACTGCCACCATCTGCTGCTCGCCACCGGAGAGGGTGCCGGCCTTCTGATTGAGGCGCTCCTTCACCCGCGGGAAGAGCTCGAAGATCCGCTCGTAATCGCTCTCGAGCTCATCGGTCCGAAGGTAGCCGCCGATCTCCAGGTTCTCGCGGACGGTCATGCGTTTGAACAGCCGCCGGTTCTCGGGAACCATCGAGACGCCCTTCTCGACCACCTTGGCGGTGCTGGCACCGTTCATGACCTCGCCGTCGATGACCACTTCGCCGGAGGTCGGCTCGACCATGCCGAGAATCGTCTTCAGCGTGGTGGTCTTGCCCGAAGCATTCCCGCCGAGCAGACAGACGATCTGCCCGGCGTGGATGGCGATGTTGGCGTCCTTGAGGATGTGCACGGGCCCGTAGTGGGTGTTCACGTTCCGGAACTCGAGGACCGGCCGCCCGTTGGCCGCCTCCGCGCTCATCAGCCCGCCTCCGCCGGACGGCCGAGATACGCTTCGATCACGTCGTCGTTGGTCGAGACGTCCTCGTAGGAGCCCTCGGCGATCTTGACGCCGTGGTCGAGGACCACCACCCGGTCGCTCACGTCCCGCACCACCTTCATGTCGTGCTCGATCACGACGACGGTGAACCCCTTGTCGTCACACAGCTTCCGAATGAGGCCGGTCAGCTCGAGGGTCTCCCGCGGGTTCATGCCGGCCACCGGCTCGTCGAGCAAGAGCAGGCGAGGCTCGGTGGCCATCGCCCTGGCGATCTCGAGCCGGCGTCGGTTGGCGTAGGACAGGACGAAGGCCGGCTGGTCGAAGCGGTAGCCGACCAGGCGGGACCCGAAGAAGGAGAGCACTTCCTTGGCCTTCTCCTCGATCATCTCCTCCTCGGCGCGGAACGCCTTCGTGCGGAGGATCGCCGGGATGATGCCCTGGTGGGTCCGGCAGTGCTGGGCGACCATCACGTTCTCGAGGACCGTCATGTTGGGGAACAGGCGCACGTTCTGGAAGGTCCGGGCGATGCCCCTGGTCGTCACGAGGCTCGGGTCGAGGCCGGAGATCTCCTCCCCCTCGAAGATGATCTCGCCCTCGTCCGGCTCGAACATCCCGGAGATCACGTTGAAGAACGACGTCTTGCCGGCTCCGTTCGGGCCGATGACGGACACCACCTCGCCCTCGTCCACGTGGAAATCCACCCCGCCGAGGGCCTGGACGCCACCGAACGCCTTCTTGAGGCCCTTGATCTCGAGCAGCGCCATCAGATGGTCTCCAGATCGTCGGCTTCGTCGCTGGTGAACTCGCCGCCCTTCTTGAGCCAGGCGTCCTGGCTCATCTCCTCGTGATGGAGCTCACGCGAGCGCCGGACGCTCGGCACGAGCCCCTCGGGGCGCTGCAACATCATGTAGACGAGGATGATCCCGACGACCAGCAGCTTGAACTCTGCGAACTCGAGCAGCAGGCCCGGCTGGGTGGGCCCGCCCAGCACGCCGATGAGCACCAGGGCGCCGACCGCCACGCCGCGAATGCTGCCCATGCCGCCCACGATGACCACCACGAGGATGATGATCGAGACGAGCAGCCGGAACGACGTCGGGAAGATCGAACCGACCTTGGCGGCGAAGAGCGCCCCACCGAAGCCGGCCAGGATGGCGCCGACCACGAAGGCCGACAGCTTGGCCTTGACGGTGTCGATGCCCATGACCTCGGCCACCGACTCGTCCTCCCGCAGCGCCGTCCACGCCCGACCGATTCGCGACTGCTGCACCGCCCACGAGATCCAGGCCGCCAGGATCACGAAGGCGGAGGCGAAGTACAGGATGCCCTGGGGGCTGATGCCCGAGACCTCGGTGACGCCCACGTCGATGGCGGGGATGCGGGTGATGCCCTGGGCGCCGCCGAAGATCGGCTTCAGCCAGTCGGACAGGAAGAGAATGCGGACGATCTCACCGAAGCCGAGCGTCACGATCGCCAGGTAATCGCCGCGCATCCGGATGACCGGCGTCCCGACCAGGATGCCGGCGATCGCCGAGAACAGGATCGCCACCGGCAGCGCCGCCCACCACGACCAGCCGAACGTGAACTGCGGCGAGGTGAGCACCCCGATCGTGTAGGCGCCGACGGCGAAGAAGGCCACGTAGCCGAGGTCGAGCAGCCCGGCCAGGCCCACCACGATGTTCAAGCCGAGTCCCATCAGCAGGAACAGCCCGACGTTGGCGAGGATCTCGGACAGGAGGCTGCCCAGCAGGATGGGAGCCACGATGATGATGCCGATCACGATGGCGGCGGCGATCAGCGACCAGCGGGTCCGCTCCTTCGGATCCTCGGAGCGCAGCCCGGTCATGACCTTGGTCGCCTGGAGGTCCCGGCGAGGCCGACCGGAGACGTACCACGTGACGGCGCCGACGATCAGGGCGGCGCCGAAGGTGAGGCCGCCGTCGTTGTACAGCAGGTTGATGAGGCTGCGGCCGAAGATCGAATCGAACAGCGACTCGACCTGGATCTGCCGCAGGATCTGGCTCACCACCCGCTCGAACAGGGCGACGATCACCACCCACTGG
Organism: Acidimicrobiia bacterium; assembly: GCA_052032125.1. GTDB lineage: Bacteria > Actinomycetota > Acidimicrobiia > Spongiisociales > Spongiisociaceae > JBPEXB01. The sequence continues at coordinate 9,788 of JBPEXB010000008.1, read as the reverse complement.
ATGACGGCCACGACCTGGTGCCGCCGTTGGTCCGACAGCAGGTGGGCGGCGCCGCCAGCGGCGCCGAGGGCGGTGGTGATCACGAGCATGATGAGGATGCCCACCACCAGCCCTCGGTCGAACGTGAGGATCCTCAGCAGGGCAGGCGAGAACTTGATGAAGATGTCGCGCAGGTCCCAGGTGTCGAGGATGAAGGTGAACACACCCATCACCACGCCGGCAACGGCCCCGACGGCTGTCCCGGCCATGACGTTGCCCACGCCTTTGGCGGCCATCTCCACACCCTCGAGCTGCTCTTCGACACTCACCCGATAGGCCAGCACCGGGACCAGCCACAGCAACGCCAGGAAGCCCAGGCTGAGGATGGGGCTCACCACCATCCTCGACACGTCGAACGTCTCGACGAGCCCGACGGCGGCAGTGAACACCATCGCCGAGCCGGCGATGACACCCCAGCGCACGGCCTTGCGGCGATCGAAGGTCGTCACGCCCGATCCTCCGCCGAGAGCCGCTCACCGAGCAAGCCGGTGGGTTTGAACACCAGCACCAGGACGAGAGCGCTGAACGCCACCACGTCCTTCAGCTGGGCGACGCCGGGGACGAACATCGAGATTCCGGCCCGGCGCAGTGGCGGGATCGCCAGGGTGATCACCGTGATGGCCCCCACGACGGCGAGGGCCTTGCGGGACAGGTCGGCTTGGCCGGGCGACGAGGTGCGGTAGAGGACCCAGCCGAGCACCGCCAGCACGGCCAGCTCGATGTAGATGATCTTCAGCTCCCAGGCCAGCCCTCCCAGCACGAGCTGGGGTCCCACACCCTCGAAGATGCCGAGGACGACGCCCCCGAACATGGCACCGACCAGGTTGCCGATGCCCCCGAGCACCGCCGCCGTGAAGGCCTTGATGCCAGGGAGGAAGCCGGTGAAGAACGAGACGCCCCGGAAGAGGATGGCCCACAGGAACCCGGCGACCCCGGCCATGGCGCCGCCGATGGCGAAGGTGGCGACGATGGTCCGGTCGACGTTGATGCCCATCAGCGCCGCGATCTCCTTGTCCTCCGCCACCGCCCGGATCGCCCGTCCGGTCTTGGTCCGCTCGACGAAGAAGTAGAGCAACACCATCGAGATGAGCGCCACGATGATCACGAGCAGCTTGGTGCCCTCGATCTCGATGCCGGTGCCGAGCAGGTCGATCTTGTTCCGCAATCCCTCCGGCGGCTGCGGGTAGTTGTTGACGCCGACGCCGAAGAGGCCGGCGAAGGCGTACTGGAGGAAGAAGGAGATCCCGATCGAGGTGATCAGGGGGATCAGCCGTGGTGACCCGCGCAGCGGCCGGTAGGCCACGCGTTCGGTGGCCACCGCGATGACCGTCGAGGTGACGACCGCCACCAGCAGCACGATGAGGGCCGCCAGCACGAAGTTGTCGTCCCACATGCCGTTCTCGAAGAGGATGTTGGCGGCGAAGAAGCCCACCATGCCGCCTGCCATGAACACCTCGCCGTGGGCGAAGTTGATGAAGCCCAGCACGCCGTAGACCATCGAGTAGCCGAGGGCGATCAGCCCGTACATGAACCCCTGGGCGATGCCGGCCACGAGGAGGTCCCGCCACGCTTCGGCGGTCGGGCCGGTGCCCTCCGTCCAGATGACGATGCTGCCGACGATGCCCCAGATCACGACCAGGGCGGCGGCGATCCTGATGAGCCACAGGAAGCTGTCGACCCAGGTGATACGGACGGCGCCTCGCGGGGCGGCCTTCTTCGGCGCGGACTCGACGGTGGCACTCACTGCGAGGGGCATTCAAGTCGATCACCCCTCGTGGTGCGCTCTCAGACGCCCAAAACGCAGGCGCCGCCCCGAAGGGCGGCGCCTGTCGATTCGTATCTGACTGGTTCGATCAGGGAGCGAAGGAGAACACCACGTTCGAGGACGCCGCCTCGAAGTTGCTCGTGTCGTTGTTCAACACGATGGTGATTCGCTGGGCTCCACAGTCACCGAAGTCGTCGCAGCTGATCGAGCCGATGATGCCGTCGAAGGACGTGTTGTCGAGCTCGTCACGCAGCGCCTGACGATCGATGTAGAGCGTCCCGTCGACGTCCACGGCCACCTTCTCGATGGCGTCGAGCAGCATGGTGGTCGCGTCGTACGAGTGCGCCCAGAACGGGGCGGACGGCGCTTCACCGTATGCCGACTGGTAGTCGGCCAGGAAGTCGCTGGCGTTCTTGCCGGTGTGCTCGTTCGTGTTCGAACCGAAGCCAAGGTCCGGACCGGAGTGGTAGATGCCCTCCGCCTCCGGGATGGTCATGAAGTCCGCAGAGATCAGACCGTCGGCCGAGATCAGGACCGTGTTCTCGAGACCGGCGACGCCGCCGATCTGCTGAGCGATGAACGTGCCTTCCGCGACGAAGATCGGGAAGAACAGGGCTTCCGGCGCACCGGCAGCCACCTCGGTGAGGACCGGCACCATGTCGGTGTCGCCCACGTTCACGGCCGTGTAGACCGGCACGGTGCCGCCGAGCTCCTCGAAGGCGTCCCTGAACGCCGTGGCGAGGCCATCGGTGTACGGGTCGCCGTCGTGGATCGCGGCAGCCGTCCGCAGCCCGAGCTCGTTGTAGACGAACTCAGCCACCGCCCGACCCTGGAACAGGTCGTTGTGAGCGGTCCGGTAGTAGCCCTCCTGGTAGTTGGAGCCGGCGTTGCCCGCCAGGTCCGACGTCAGGGACGGCGACGTGTTCGACGGCGAGATCATGACCAGGCCGGCCTCGCTGATGAGCGGGGCGGCCGCGGCTGCGGCGCCGGAGCAGGACGTGCCGATCACACCGACCACCTGCGGGTCGGCCACGATCGTCTGGGCACCTGCCTGGCCACCCTCTGCCGAGCAGAGGTCGTCGAGGCCCGTGCCGAGCGCCACGGAATGGCCGGCGATCTCGCCGTAATCGGCGATCGCCAACTCGACGCCGCGCTGGTTCGGGATCCCCAGCGTCGCGTTCGGGCCGGTGATGACGTTCAGCGATCGAATCTGGATGGCCTCACCGGGCTCCACCACCACCTGGCCCAGCGGGCCCGGCTCGGGCGCCTCACCTCCGTCGTCGCCGCACGCTGCGGCAACGAGGGCGAAGGCGAAGAGCACGGCGAGAAAACGCATCTTCTTCATGTTCACTCTCCTGTGTTGACGACGGCCCACCAGGGCCGAAGTGCGCGGATTCTATGCGCAGTGGAAGGGTGCGCGCGTCGCGGAGGCCTCTGACCTCAGGTTTCACCGCGGATACGGCGAATCTCGAAGCAGGCCAGCGCCGCCGCCACCGAGGCATTGAGGCTCTCGGTGTGGGGGCTCATCGGGATCGAGACCACGACGTCGAGCCGATCGAGCACCAGCCGGCTCAGCCCGCTTCCCTCGGCACCGACGAACACGGCCACCGGCTCCGTCAACAGCTCGAGCCCGAAGAGCGACTGATCCGAGGAGCCGTCGAGGCCCACGGTCCACACCTCTGCCTTCTTGGCTCGCTGGACGGCATCGGCGACCGAGGAGACGGTCGCCACCGGAAGGTGCTCGAAGGCTCCGGCAGCCGCCTTGAACGCCACCGCACTGAGCGGCGCCGCTCGCCGTTCCGGCACGACCAGCCCGGTCATGCCGGCCGCCACCGCCGAGCGGGCGACGGCGCCGACGTTGCGAGGGTCTTCGAGATGGTCGAGGACCAGCACCGCGGCGTCGACGGTCAGCAGGTCGTCGAGATCGACGAACGGGATCGGCACCGCCTCGGCGACCAGGCCCTGGGGGGCGTCGGTGGAGGCCAGGTCGAGCACCGAAGCCACCTCGATGACCTCGACCCCGGTTGCCCGTGCCGCCGCCACGACGTCGGCGGCGGGCCCCCGGTCGCCGCGGCCCGACTCGACGTGGAGACGGGTCACCCGCCCGGCGGCGACGGCGGCCGCCACGGCGTGGACGCCTTCGACGCTACCGCCGATGCCAGCGGGCGCCATCGGCGGAATCCTCGATCGAGATGCCCACCTCGGCCAGGCCGTCACGGATCCCGTCGGCCACGTCCCAGCGCTTGTCGGCTCGCGCCGAGGCGCGAGCGTCGAGCAGCGCCTGGATGGTCTCCTCGGCGGATGCTCCGGCCGCGACGCCGAGGCCGGCGGCCAGCTCGCTGAGCGCAACTGCCAGGTCGTCCGCCCCCTCCCCCGCCAGGTCGAGCCCCAGCACGTCGGCCATGGTGGCGAACGCACTGTGGACGGCGGCGGCGTCCTGCCCGCCATCCAGCATCGTGTTGCCGATCCGCACCGCATCGAAGAGCACCGCCAGGGCTTCGGAGGTGTTGAAGTCGTCGTCCATCGCATCGGTGAAGCGATCGAGCAGCGCCTCGTCGGGATCGGTCAGCTCCAGCGCCGACCCGCGCCGGGCGAAGGCCCGCAGCCGCTCCATGGCGGTGGCGGCGTCCTCCAGCAGCTCCTCGGAGAACTCGAGCGGCGAGCGGTACTGGGCCCGCAGGTAGAACAAGCGAACAGCCGGTCCGCCGAAGCGCTCGATGGCCTCGTCGAGATCGATGATGTGCCCGGTCGACTTCGACATCTTCTCGCCGCCCAGGTTCACCATGCCGTTGTGCAGCCAGTAGGTGGCGAACGGCTCGCCGCTGGCACCTTCGGACTGGGCGATCTCGTTCTCGTGGTGCGGGAAGATCAGGTCGTTGCCACCGGCGTGGATGTCGAACGACGTGCCGAGGTACTTGGCCGCCATCGCCGAGCACTCGATGTGCCACCCGGGTCTCCCCGGGCCCCACGGCGAGTCCCAGGACGGCTCGCCCGGCTTGGCGCCCTTCCACAAGGCGAAGTCGAGCGGGTCCTCCTTGGCCTCGCCCGGCTCGATGCGAGCCCCCGCCACGAGGTCGTCGAGATTGCGTCCCGAGAGCTTGCCGTACCCGTCGTGGCGCCGGACCCGGAAGTAGACGTCACCCCCGGCGGCGTAGGCGAGGTCGCGCTCGACCAGTTGCTGGATCAGCTCCAGCATCTCGGGGATGTGGTCGGTGGCACGTGGCTCGACGGTCGGGGTGAGGATGTTGAGGCGGTCGGAACTGCCCCGGAACCGATCCGCCATCTGCTCGGCCAGCGCCTCGGGGCTGATCCCCTGTTCGGCGGCGTTGTTGATGATCTTGTCGTCCACATCGGTGACGTTCTGGACGTAGGTGACGTCGAAGCCTCGCCACGACAGATACCGCCGCACGGCATCGAAGGCGACGGCGAATCGCCCGTGCCCCAGATGGGGCTCCGATTGCACGGTCGGACCACACACGTACATGCCGACCTGCCCCTCGACGAGGGGCTTGAACGACTGGATCGACCGCCCGAGCGTGTTGTGTACCTGCAGCACGGAGGGAAGGGTACTCAGCGCTCCACAAGCAGCACGACCGCGGTCGCTGCGACCCCTTCGTCGCGGCCGACGAAGCCGAGGAGGTCGGTGGTGGTGGCCTTGACCGAGATCTGGTCGAGCGCCACCCCGAGGGTGTCGGCGAGGTTCTGGCGCATCTCCTCGCGGTGCGGGGCGACCCGCACGGACTGGGCGATCACGGTGGCGTCCACGTTGCCGACCGAGAGCCCCTCCGACGCCACGATGCCGACCACCTGCTCGAGCAACTGGAGGCTGTCGGCACCGAGCCAGCGCTCGTCGTCGGATGGGAAGAAGGTGCCGAGGTCGCCCAGAGCGGCGGCGCCGAGCATGGCATCGGCCACGGCGTGGACGAGGACGTCGGCGTCGGATGTGCCGGCCAGGCCGATCTCGTCGTCGACGATGACCCCGCCCAACTTGAGCGGCGGGAGGTCGGCGATCTGATGGGTGTCGAAGCCGAAACCGACCTTCATCCTCGTCTCCGCTGCTCGAGGTGGTGCAGCGCCGTCACGACGTCCTCCGGGTAGGTGATCTTCATGGCCGCCGGCTCGCCAGGGGCCGTGATCACGCTACCGCCGATCGACTCGACCATCGAGGCATCATCGGTGGCGTCGCCGGACACCTCCCGGTGGGCGCGCCGTAACCAGGAAGCCCGGAACACCTGCGGCGTCTGAGCGGCCACCAGGCCCTCGCGATCGAGGGTGGCGACGATCCGATCCCCCTGGACCTGCTTGATGGTGTCTCGCACCGGGAGCACGGGCACCACCCCGTCGGCGGCGCCGGAACGCACGAGATCGATGAGTCGGGCGATCATCGCCGGGCCGGCCAGCGGACGGGCGGCGTCGTGGACCGCGACGATGTCGGCCGAGTCGGGCACGGCGGACAGGCCGGCCGCCACCGAGTCCTGGCGCCGCACGCCACCGGCGACGCCGCCGGGAACGGGCCCGACCAGGACCACGTCATCGGCGCCGGCCTCGAGGAGCGCGTCTCGAGCCCAGGCCCACAACGGGTGGCCTTCCAGCTCGAGTTCGTGCTTGGCCCCGCCGAATCGGGTGCCGCGGCCGGCGGCCACGACGATTCCCCAGGTGCTCATCGGGCGATGTTATGCAGCGAGCCGCCCGAACAGCATCCGCCCGATCGAGGTGCGGGTCGTACTGGTGATCTCGATGGCGAGCTCTTCGCCGAGCCGGTTGGCGGCACCCTCGACGACCACCATCGTGCCGTCGTCGAGATAGGCAACACCCTGACCAGGCTCCGATCCCTTGCGGCTGATCGACAGCACGAGCCGGCTGCCGACCTCGACGTTGCTCTTGACCGCCTCGGCCACGACGTTGGGGTTCAGCACCCGGAGCCCTCGAAGCTCCGCCGCCCGGGCGAGGTTGTGGTCCGTGGTGACGAGCCGCGCCCCCGCCTGCTCGGCGAGCGCCACCAGCTTGGCGTCGACGTGCTCGACCTGGGGCATGGTCTCTTCGACCACCGCCACCTCGATCGAGACCTCGTCCTGGAGCGCATTGATGACGTCGAGGCCTCGTCGCCCGCGCCGTCGGGTGGTGCGGTTGCCGGCGTCGGCCAGCCCCTGGAGCTCGTCGAGGACGATCACCGGCAGCCACACCCGGCCCTCGATCAGACCGGAGCGGACCATGTCGAGGAGCCGTCCGTCGATCGCGGCCGACGAATCGACCAGATACGACGGCCGGCTGTCATCGATCGCCCTGCTGACGAGCGGGCCCCGGCTGCGCAGGCCGATCGCCCCCATGAGATCGTCGGCCCTGGCCGCGAACAGCCGGGCCGCGGTCGTCGACACGACGAAGACCTCCAGGCCGGCGAGCGGGAAGGAGAGCGGGGCAGGGATCAGGAGCAGGATGGGGATGGCGACGATCGAGCCGACCACGACACCGACGAGCAGCCCGAACCCGCCGGTGAACAGCTCGGCGCCCGACAGATCCGTGGCGACCTTCTGGGGGGCGAGGGCGATGCCCGATCGAATCCACCGCCCGCCGACGCCGCCGATCACGTAGCCGACCCCGGCGCCGACGATGGCACCGATCAGACGGGCGTTCTCGACTGCGCCGTCACCGGTCGCGTCGAGCAGCTCGGGCGCGACCTGAAGCCCGATGACGGTGAACACCAAGATGATGAGCAGTCGGATCGCCTCAACGATCAAGAAGGCTCCTGCGCGCTACTGGACCTCTTCTTCAGGGGCCTTCGGCAGCGCACGGTCGAGGCGCTTGGTGGCGTCCTCTTCGTCGACGTTGAGGGCAAACGCCAGTTCACTCGTCAGCGTCAGGCGGGCTCGGGAGAGCATCCGCTTGAGCGCCGGCGAGATTCCCTTGGTCTGCTGGGCGAACGTCAGGTCGCGAACTACCTCAGCCACCTGATAGATATCGCCTGACGTCATCTTCTCGTTGAGCACTTTGTACCAGCGAGACCAGTTGCTCCCGGCCTCCTGAGGCTCTTCCTTGAACGTTCGCAGGACTCGTCCGGCAGCGGTCTTGGAGATCACCGGCCGGATCGTCTCGTCGATCGTGTCGACGGGCACGAACACGGTCAGCTGGTCCGTGGCGATCTGGAGCACGAAGTAGTCGCGCTTCTCGCCGAGGACGTCCTGCTTGACCTTCTTGGCGATCACGGCCGCGCCGTGATGCGGGTGAACGACCTTGTCGCCGACCTTGAACGCGGTGGGCTTCTTCGGCTTGGCCGGGGCCGGTGCCGCCTCCGTGGTCTCCTCCGTCGCCGGCTCGGCGGCCTTCGCCCTGCTCCTGGAGGCGGCGGGTTTCTTCGCCGGCGCCTTCTTGGCCGTGCTCTTGGAAGACGTGCTCTTGGAGGACGTGCTCCTGGAAGACGCGGCCTTCTTGGCAGGCGCCTTCTTGGCAGCCGGCTTCTTGGCAGGGGCCTTCTTCGCCGGTGCCTTCTTGGCGGCCGGCTTCTTGGCGGTGCTCTTCGCGGACGTGCTCTTGGAGGACGTGCTCCTGGAAGACGTGGCCTTCTTGGCAGTCGGCTTCTTGGCGCGCGCGGTGCTCTTTGACGAGCTGGTCTTTTTCTCAGCCATAGGAAGGGGGCAAGTGTAACCCGTCAGCGGTTCCGCAGAATCGCGCCGCTCAGGTGGGCGGCACGTCGGGAACGCCGCCTGCGGCCACCTGGTGCTGCAGTCGGTCGAAGTGCCTGCGGATCTCGAGCGCTCGCGTCTCTCCCACACCGGACACGGCGCTCAGGTCGGAGGCCGAGGCCAGCAGCATCTTCTGGAAGTCGCGGAAGTGCTTGACCAGATCGTCCTGCACGCCGCTCGGCAGGCGCGGCACGCCCCGCACGAGGCGGTAGCCCATCGCCCTGGCCTCCGTGTCGGGATGGTCGATGTCGAGCGTGTCGGCCAGGCGCTCGGGGTCGTAGAGATCGGGCCGGGGCAGTGTCGCGAGTGCCTGGAGGGCCCGACTGGCGCCCCGCTGCCCGCCGCGGATGTAGTCGCGAGCGACCAGGTCGCGCAGATCCTCGACGCCCATCACGAGATCGGTGTGCTGGAGGTCCACCAGACCGCCCTCGTCGCCGAGCTCGACCGCCGAACCGGCCACCTGGGCGCCGATGCGCCGGACCAGCTCGGCACGCTGCAGCACGGCGATCGCATCTCCCAGCGTGACCTCGTCGAGGACCTCCCGACGGGTGAGCCGTGCTTCCGCCTCGTCGAGCTGGCGTCGGAACCGCTCCAGCGTCTGCAGGTCCTGGTTGATACGGCCCAGGAGCTGGGCCGGGCTCTGCAGCTCGCGCTTCTCGTCGTGGAAGAAGACGGTGACGACGTGCCGCTCCTCGCTGACCGCCACGACCGGCTTGCCGGTCTCCTTGGCGACTCGCTCGGCCGTGCGGAACCGGGCGCCGGTCTCGTTGGTGGCCACGGACGGGTCAGGCAGCAGATGGGCGTTGGCCCACAGGATGTGGTCGCAGTCGTCGTCGAGGATGATCCCGCCGTCCATCTTGGCCAGCTCGGCCAGCTTGGCGGGGGTGAAGGCGGCGTCGTCCAGCTTGAACCCGCCGGTGGTGATCCCCTCCACCTCGGGACCCGTGCCCATGACGACCAGGGCGCCGTTTCGGTGCTGCACGATCCGCTCGAGAGCGTTCCGCAAGTTGGTGCCGGGGGCGATGCGCGCCAGCACATCGAGCATGGAAGCAGGAGCAGTCATCCTGCGGACAGGCTAGTCCGCGGCCCCGCCTGAGTGAGGGCGCGACAAGGGGTGCTCGTGGGCATGACCAGGCGATCCGCTCAGATCATCCCCGCCTCGACGAGGGCGTCGCGCAGCCGGTCCGGGCCTTGTCCGTTGGGAGCGATGTGGCGGGTGATTCCGAGCCGGCTGGCCTCCTCGAGCCGGGTGGTGCGCATCGGCACCGAGCGCAGCTCACCGGTCAGGCCCACCTCGCCCCAGGCGG
>JBPEXB010000079.1:0-1750 GCA_052032125.1 Acidimicrobiia bacterium | reverse complement strand
GGAGTCGATCCCAACCTCTCCGGCATGGCGGCCGCTCGGGCCACGCAGCTCATCGCCGAGACGGCCGGGGGCACGCCACGGGCGGCGGCCGTGGATGCCTATCCAAAGCCGATCGAGCCCTGGACGATCACCCTGCGAGCCCACGATCTCGAGCGAGTGCTCGGGCCAGAGCCCGATCTCGCCACCTCGGCCGGCCTGCTGGAGCGGCTCGGGTTCGATGTCGAGGCCGGCGAGGCCTCCGCCGAGGTCACGGTGCCCACCCATCGTCGGGACATCACGCGGCCGATCGACCTCGTTGAGGAAGCGGCGCGCGTCTACGGCTACGACCGGTTCCCCGATCGGGTCAGGAGGGGGGTCGACGGGTCGTTGTCGCACCCCGCCGCAGCCACCCGGGAGATCCGCCAGGTGCTGGTGGGAGCCGGGTTCAGCGAAGCGCAGACGCTCAGCTTCCTGGGCCAGTCGGATCTCGATGCGCTCCGCCTTCCGGACGGCGATGCTCGACGCGTGGGCCTCCGGGTGAAGAACCCGCTGCGTGACGAAGAGGGCACGATGCGCACCACGCTCCTGCCAGGTTTGCTCGAGGCGGCCGCTCGCAACCTCGGTCGGGGCGCCAAGCACGTCCGATTCTTCGAGATCGGCCGGGTCTTCCTTCCTGAGGCCGACACCGACGACTACCGGATACCTCACCAGCCCGTGCAACTGGGCTTCGTCTCCGTCGGGCCCGCGACGGATGTCTTCACCGGGACAGGCCTGGTCGAGCTGTTGGGGACCACGTCCGGGTACGCGCTGACCGTCGAGCAGGCACAACCTCCGATGCTGCACCCGGGGAGGGCGGCTGCCGTCCGTCTGGGGGAGCACACGGTCGGATTCGTGGGCGAGTTGCATCCCGCCGTGGCGAGGACCTTCGGCCTGGAGGGTCGGGTGGTGGCCGGGGAACTGGAGCTGGCGCCGTTGATCGAGCCGCTCCCCGACTGGGAGTTGCAGACGGTCTCGGTGTTCCCTCCGCACGTGTTCGACCTGTCGTTCGTCCTCGCCGACCAGGTGTCGGCTGCGGACCTGATCTCCTGTGTCCGGGCGGCTGCCCAGCCGCACCTGGAGACGGTGGAGCTGTTCGACGAGTATCGGGGGCCGGGTGTTCCCGACGGCCACCGCAGCCTGGCCATCCGCCTGACGTTGCGCGCCATGGACCACACTCTGTCCGACGACGAGGTGGCGCCGATGCGCACCTCGATCATCGAAACGGTCGGCGCAGATCTCGGCGGTGTGCTGCGGGGGAGTGGGTGACCGACTTCATCGGGGTCGCCGACCTCGGCGTCGACGGTGTGCGGCGGGTCGTCGATGCCGCCCACGAGCTCAAGAAGGATCGCCTCGCACGCTCCACGGCGCTGGCCGGACAGTCGATCGGTCTCTTCTTCGAGAAACCATCGACCAGGACTCGGGTGTCCTGCGAGGTGGCGGCCGTCGAGGTGGGGGCCCATCCCGTCGTGCTGCGCCGCGAAGAGATCGGCTTGGGCAGCCGGGAGGCGCCGGCTGACGTCGCCCGGGTACTCGACCGATACCTCGACGCCCTGGCACTGCGGGTGTTCGAGCATCAACACCTGCACGACATCGCCGACCACGCTGTCGCCCCGGTCATCAACTTGCTCAGCAATCTCGAGCATCCGTGCCAGGCTCTGGCCGACCTGCAGACCATCGAGGAGGCCGTGCCACTCGGCGAAGCGGTCGTCGCCTACATCGGCGACGGCAACAA
>JBPEXB010000078.1:0-5190 GCA_052032125.1 Acidimicrobiia bacterium | reverse complement strand
CCCGAAGCGCTCCACGTACTCGGGGAGGGAGGGGAACACCGACAACCCACCCCGCTCGGTCTGGATGCGCAGGAGGTAGGCGACATCGATGCTCCCGATCACGTCGTCGAGCGACTCGGTGGTCGTCACCGGCCAGCCCTCGGTGTCCACGGGCAGCAGCGTGTGCGGGGCCACCAAGACCACCTCGGCGCCGAGCCCCGTGAAGGCGAAGACGTTCGAGCGAGCCACCCGCGAGTGGCGGATGTCCCCGACCAGGGCGATCCGGAGGCCTTCGAGCTTGCCGAAGCGCTGGCGAATCGTCAGGGCATCGAGCATCGCCTGGGTCGGATGCTGGTGGGCACCGTCGCCGGCATTGATCACCGGGAGCCCGGTCCAGGCTGCGATGCGGGCCGGCGCCCCGGCGGCCTGGTGCCGCACGACCATCAGGTCAGGTCCCATCGCCCGCAACGTGAGTGCCGTGTCCTTGAGGCTCTCGCCCTTGGAGACCGACGATCCGGCAGCTGCGAAGTTCATCACGTCCGCCGAGAGCGCCCGGGCGGCGCGTTCGAAGGACAGTCGAGTCCTGGTCGAGTTCTCGTAGAAGAGGTTGGCCACGGTCTTGCCTTGCAGCGCCGGGACCTTCGGGATCGGCCGGTCGAGCACCTCCACGAAGTCGTCCGCCAGATCGAGGATCGACTCGAGATCGACCCGATCGACGCCCCGGGTGGTCAGGAAGCTCACGAGGGGGCCTCCACTCCCGCCGGCTCGTTGGTGTGGATCCACACGCCCTCACCTGCGCCGTCGGTGTCGGAGAGCAACACCGAGACCCGCTCCTCGGACGACGTGGGGAGGTTCTTACCGACGTGATCGGGTCGGATCGGCAGCTGACGGTGCCCGCGGTCCACCAGCACCGCCAGACGGACCGCCGCCGGGCGTCCGAAGTCGTTGAGGGCGTCGAGCGCCGCTCGCACCGTCCGGCCGGTGTAGAGCACGTCGTCGACGAGCACAACGGTGCGGCCGCTGATGTCGACCGGCAGTGACGTGCCCAGGAGAGCCGTGGTGGGACGCTGAGCCAGGTCGTCGCGATGCAGTCCGATGTCGAGAGCTCCGACCGGCACGGCCGTGCCCTCGAAGGTGGCGATCGCCTCGGCGAGTCGCATGGCCAGTGGCACGCCTCTCGTGTGGATCCCGACCAGCACCAGCCCCTCGGCGCCATCGGCGTGCTCGATCAACTCGTGGGCGATGCGCTGGAGCGAACGGCGGATGTCGGAGGCGTCCATCACCTGGGGCACGGCGATGCCTCCCGGCGAGAGGGTCGATGGAGACCGGTGGACACCGCGTGGTGTCGCACCGCGTCATCGGAAACCGTGACGTGTGAAACCGGGTCGTGTGAAACCGGGTCGTGGAGGTCAGGGTCCGGGCAGGCCGTCGGGGCCGGCCGGTGTGGTGCACAGGCTGTCACGAACGCTCCTTCTCGGCCTCACGGGACCGAGTTAAAGGCTGACGGCGACTGTAGCAGTCTCCCCCTCGGCGGCCGGTAGCGCCGCTCAGGATCTCGCGCGCGCGGCGACGGCGGCCAGGACGCCGTTGACGAAAGCGCCGCTCCTGGCCGTCGAGTAGGCCTTGGCCAGCTCTACCGCCTGCGAGATGACGACGGCCTTCGGGGTGTCGGGCTCGTGGACGAGCTCGTACGCCCCGAGTCGGAGGATCGCCCGGTCCACCGCCGGCATGCGGCGTACGGGCCAGTTGTCGGACACCTCGTCGAGCAGCTCGTCGAGCTCGGCGCGGTGGCGGGTCACCCCTTCCACGAACCGCTTCGCCTTGCCGCTGAGACCGGCGGCCGGATCGTCCACGGAGCGAAGGTCCGCCTGGTAGATCGCTTCGAGCGCCGCCTGCCGGGGTTCGACCGCCGTGGTCACACCCGGGTCATGTAGGACGCCGTCCGGGTGTCGACCTTGATCGTGTCACCCGCTTCGACGAACAGAGGTGCCTGGACGACCAGACCGGTCTCCAGGGTGACCGGCTTCGTGGCGCCCGACACCCGGTCGCCTTTCACCCCCGGCTCCGCCTCGGTGACCTCCAGTTCGACCGATGCCGGCAGCTCGACGCCGATCGGTCGGTCCTGGAAGAGCGGCAGCATCACCGTCGAGCCCTCGGTGAGGTAGTGGCGGGCCTCGCCGATGTCCTCCTCCGGAAGGGCGAACTGGGCATACGTCTCCAAGTTCATGAAGTGGTATCCGAGGTCGTCGCGGTAGAGGAACTGATGATCGCGCCGGTCGATCACGGCCTGCGGCACGTCCTCGTCCGCCCGAAAGGTCTTGTCCAGCACCGCACCGCTCAGCAGGTTCTTCAGCTTCATACGGACGAAGGCCTTGCCCTTGCCCGGCTTGACGTGCTGGTACTCGACGATCTGGAAGAGACCGTCCGGAAGCTCGAGCGCCATCCCCGGCTTCACGTCGTTGGTGGAGATCATGCGCGCATTGTAGGCCCCGGCCCGGGCGCTCCTCCCGGCTCAGGTCACGCCCACTGCGGCGAGACCGATGTCGAGCTGGTCGGGCCCGACCATCGTGATGACCGGGTCGCCGACATCGCGGAGCAGCACCATGCGGAGACCCTCGGACGTCCGCTTCTTGTCCCGGGCGATCAGGTCCAGCACGGCGTGGCGGTCGGCGCCGGCGACCTTGGTGGGCAGGCCGAGCGCCTCGAGCGGCTCGACCACGAGCGCCGGGTCGAAACCGAAGGCCTCGGCCGACACCGCAGCCGCGGCGACCATGCCCACCGCCACGGCGTGGCCGTGCGGCATGCCTCGTTCCACCTCGATCCCGTGGCCGATGGTGTGTCCCAGGTTGAGCAGCATCCGGCTGCCGGCCTCCCGGAAGTCCTCGTCCACGATCTTCGCCTTGACCGCCACGGCCCTCCGCACGACCTCTGCCGCCGGAGCCTCCAACCCGTGCCGCCGATAGAGCTCGACGATGGTGGGATCGGCCAGGAAACCCGCCTTGATCGCCTCGGCGGCGCCTTCCCGGACCAACTCGGCGGGCAACGACTCCAGCACGCCGAGGCTGATGGCCACCCGCGACGGGTGCCAGAAGGCCCCGACCAGGTTCTTGCCCATGACATTGATGCCGGTCTTCCCACCGATGGCGGCGTCGACCGCCCCCAGAACGGTGGTGGGCACGGCGACGAACTCGATGCCCCGCAGCCACGTGGCGGCCACGAACCCGGCGACGTCGGTCACGGTGCCGCCTCCGACGCCGACGAGGGTGTCGTGCCGCCCGACGTTGAGCGACGCCAGCGTCGCAAAGACTTCGCCCACGGCCTCCAGCCGCTTGGCGTCTTCACGATCCGGGACCTCGACCAGTGCGATCGCATCGACCTCGGTCTCGAGCCGCGCCATCACCGAGCGAGCGATCGCCATCGACCCCTGGTGTGCCACCACGACCGCCTGCTCGCGAGCAGGCCGGGACGGGAGCAATCGGCGTGGCAAGGTCGGGCCGATGAGGATCTCCGAGACGTCGTCGATCGTACGGCGGTCACAGCCGGCCACGAGATGCACCACATCGTTGATCGATTGCTCGGCGTCGACCACGTACGTAGCGGCCGCTCGGTAGGCCTCCACCCGCTCGTCCAGCATCCTCGTGAGGGTCTCGAGGATCGGCTCGTCCGTCGACAGCAACGGGCGGTTGACGCCAGAGCCGACCCTGGTGGCCAGCGTCTGGGCAGATGCCTCGAGGAAGACGACCGGGCCGGTGGCATGCATGTGGTCGACGTTGCGGGAGTCCAAGACCACGCCGCCGCCGGTCGAGACGATGACGTCGTCGTCCTCACCGATGGAGGCGACCTCGGCGAGCTCCCGCTCGCGGAACCCGCGCTCACCCTCCTCTGCGAACAGCTCGGGAACCGACCTTCCAGCCCGTTCGGTGATCGCACGGTCCAGGTCGACGTGGGCGACATCACGGCGATCCGCCAGCCTCCTGCCCACGGCCGACTTGCCGGCGCCCATCATGCCGATGAGCCACAGCGGCGGCATCAGAACGATCCGAGTCGAGCCCGATAGGCGTCGACGGTGCTCACGAGATCGGACACCGTGTCGCCCCCGAAGACGCGCTGGACCTCCTGGGCCAGCACGATCGCCACCATCTGCTCCGCCACCACCCCTGCAGCCGGCACGGCGCACACGTCAGAGCGCTCACGGAATGCCGTATGCGGCTCCTTGGTGACCACATCGACCGTCTGGAGCGGTTTCATCACGGTCGAGATGGGCTTCATGGCGGCCCGCACCCGCAGCGGCTCGCCGGTGGTCATGCCACCCTCGGTGCCACCGGCGCGGTCGGTGGAGCGCACGAAGCGCCCGTCCTCGTAGTGGATCTCGTCGTGCGCCTCCGACCCCCGCCGCCGGGCCGTCTCCAGGCCGTCGCCCACCTCGACCGCCTTCATCGCCTGGATCGACATCAGTGCACCGGCGAGTCGGGCGTCCAGCCTGCGGTCCCAATGCACATGTGATCCCAGGCCGGCCGGGAGCCCGTGCGCGACCACCTCGACCACGCCGCCGAGCGTGTCACGGTCGGCCTTGGCGGCTTCGATCTCGGCGATCATGGCCGCTTCGGCTCCGGCGTCGAACGCCCGCACGGGCGACTCGTCGATCGCCGGCAGATCGTCGATCGTGGGAATCGCCTCGGACTTGGACTCCGCCTTCCCGATGGCGACGACGTGGCTGACGACCGTGGCGCCGATGGCGCCCAAGAGTTGTTTGGCGAGATGGCCGACGACGGTGCGGGCGGCCGTCTCCCGCGCCGAGGCCCGCTCGAGGATGTTGCGGGCGTCCTTGACGTCGTACTTCATCATGCCGACGAGATCCGCATGCCCGGGCCGGGGGGTCGTCATGGGCTTCTTGGCCGTGCCAGGGTCCGGCGACATCTCTTCCTGCCACTTCGGCCACTCGGTGTTGCGCACGATCACCGCCACCGGCGAACCGAGCGTCAGGCCGTGGCGAACGCCTCCCATGATCTCCAGCTCGTCCTGCTCGAGCTTCATCCGGTTGCCGCGGCCATAGCCCAGCCGCCGACGGGCGAGCTCGGCACCGATGCCGGCACGCGTCACCTCGAGCCCGGCCGGCAGACCCTCGACGATGGTCACCAGCCCCGGCCCGTGAGACTCCCCCGCCGTCAAGAAACGGAACATGAGGAGATGCTAGGCGGTGCTTTGCACCGC